>JARRJW010000074.1:1289-14702 GCA_037388785.1 Gammaproteobacteria bacterium | reverse complement strand
ATCGCACCCGGATGAAAAGCCGTGATCTGATTATCATCCTGGTCCGTTGTTATGTAAGCCTGTGCAGTATAAGTCTTGTCGACTACCTTGATATGATCCCGACTGACATTGCATGTATCCATCCAGTTGGCATAGGGCTCAAAATCTGTACCCACAGTGCCCATCGGTTTGCCATCCCCACCCAGCAAGTTCAGGTTGTAAGCGATATTGCCGGCACATCCGCCAAATTCACGTCGCATATCAGGCACGAGGAAAGAAACATTCAGAATATGCACCTGGTCTGGAAGAATATGGTTTTTAAACTGATCCTGAAACACCATGATAGTGTCATAAGCGAATGATCCGCAGATAAGAGCTGACATAACTTTCCCGATTTATATTCAAAAGATAAGGGTTAATTCTTCAATGATATCGAATTAAAGACCCGGGGGCATCTGCATATTTGTTTTTCTTAAGGAAACTCTGAGTAATTTCTATAACGTCATCTCGAGCAAAGCGAGAGATTTTTCATTTCAAGACAAGGCAATAGGGCGCGCAAGCAAGGAGCTTACATTGAGCAAGTTATGCAGATGAGCTCTTTATTAACGCCGTATTGGAATAAAAGATCAGTTGTCACAACCTTTCCAGGCAATGTCCAGTTCCCGCGCCGCCTTCACATCATCCAACCGCCTAACCGGCAAAGTATGCGGAGCACCCTTGACCATATCTGACTGAGTTTCAGCTTCTTCCTGGATTTTGATCATACTTTCAATAAAGTAATCCAGCGCATCAATCGATTCAGTTTCAGTTGGCTCTATCAGGAAACATTCTGGCACCAGTAAAGGGAAATAGGTTGTCGGTGCGTGCACACCGTAATCCAGTAGCCGCTTTGCAAAGTCCATGGCATTTATACCGAGTTCCTTCGCCTGTTTTTTCAGTGTGATAATAAATTCATGGGTCGCCCGACGTTCGGGATAGGCAGGCTGGAAACCTGCCAACTGCATTTTCTTCAACATGTAATTGGCATTCAGGGTCGAATATTCAGCCACACGTGTCATGCCTTCGCGCCCAAGCATACGAGCATAGATATAGGCCCTGAGCAGAATGCTGGCATTTCCTGCAAACGCAGATAAACGACCAATTGTTTCCGGCCTCTCTTGTTTGGTCAGAAAACGGTATTTATCACCATCAAAATCAACCATTGGCACCGGTAAAAAAGGCACCAGTCTTTCACTGACACCAACAGGACCGGCACCCGGCCCGCCACCACCATGTGGTGTGGAAAAGGTTTTATGCAGGTTCATGTGAATGACATCAAAGCCCATATCTCCAGGACGCACTTTACCGAGAATGGCATTGAGATTAGCGCCATCATAGTAAAGCAGGCCGCCGGCTTCATGCACTAATCTGGCAATTTCCTGAATGCGTCTTTCAAAAACACCCACCGTCGACGGATTGGTCAGCATAATGCCTGCTGTTTGCGGTCCAAGCACCTCTTTCAACGCTTCAATATCAATATCGCCGTCATTTTTTGTCGGAATCTCGCGAATTTTAAAACCGCACATCACCGCAGAGGCAGGGTTGGTTCCATGGGCTGCATCAGGAACGATAATTTCCCTTCTTTCGTTATCACCCTTGGCATCATGGTAAGCACGGATCATTGCCACACCGGCAAACTCGCCCTGGGCTCCTGCCATCGGTGACAGGGATACCTGTTTCATACCGGTGACATGCTTGAGAATTTCCTGCAGCTCAAACATACAGGATAAAAAACCCTGGCTGTGGCTATCCGGAGCATGGGGATGGCGGTCAACCAGACCAGGCAGCATGACCAGGGAGTTACACGCCCTGGGGTTATATTTCATCGTGCATGAACCCAATGGATAAAAATTGGTATCAATCGAAAAATTCTTTTGCGATAAACGCGTGTAGTGACGAACCACCTGCAACTCGGACACTTCAGGCATAGCTGGAGGGTCTTTTCTGAGGACATCAGCCGGCAGGTCATCCAATGCCGCTTTTTTTGCTGGTGATTGTGCCAATGCACGGCGACCGGATGAGGATTGTTCAAAAATTAACATGATTAAGGGTCTATATCCTGCTATTGCTTTTAAATCGTTAGGCCTAAGAAAGAAGGTTTTTCAGTTTCTCAACAAAAATATCAACACCCTGGTCGGTCTGTTTTTCAGTCGAGCAGACCAGTAACACATTACCTAACTCCGGATAGTCTTTTGAAAGGTTATAGCCGGCCAGCACATCGTCATCAGCCAGCCTTGTGAGTACCTGATCAGTTGCAATCGGCAGACGTAAAACGGTCTCGTGAAATACCGGACTTGAAAAAACTGCTTCAACACCGTTAATTTCGGTTAAACGGGAAACCAGCTTGCGGTGATTTTGATGCGATGCACCTGCTGTTCTTGCCAGGCCTTCTGCGCCAAGCATCGCCATATGAATTGTTGCTGCTGTGACCATCAGTCCCTGGTTAGTACAAATGTTGGAAGTCGCTTTTGAGCGACGTATATGCTGTTCCCGAGCCTGCAGCGTCAAGGTAAATCCGGGCTTGCCATCCAGGTCGAGCGTACGACCAATAATACGCCCTGGCATCTGCCGGACAATCTTTTCACGGCAGCACATGAATCCAAAATAAGGCCCGCCGGAAGACAGTGGAATACCTAGCGGCTGGCCTTCGCCACAGGCGATATCAGCACCGTTGCTGCCCCATTGACCGGGAGGTTTCAGCACTGACATAATCAGCGGATTTACCACCGCTACCGTCATGATATTTCTCTGTTCTGCCCATGCCGTTAGCGCATCGACATCTTCAAGAACCCCGAAAAAGTTGGGCTGGCAGATCACCATGGCGGTGATGTCTTCATTGTCATACGCATCCAGCGCAGATAAATCCGTTTTACCGGTTTGAGCATCGACAGCTATGCCGACCATTTCAATGCCCTGGTTTTTCACAATACTGTAAGCTGCATCGCGGTAAGCCGGGTTCAGTGAAGTTGGCACAAGAATTTTGCCGGATTTGGATTTGCGGTTGGATCGCACCGCCATTAGCATCGCCTCACCCAACGCAGAGGCGCCATCATAAAGCGAGGCATTGGAGGCATCCATGTCCATCAGCGCAGTCATCATTGACTGAAATTCATAAAGCAGTTGCAGCGTTCCCTGGCTGGCTTCAGCCTGGTAAGGCGTGTAAGCACTGTAAAACTCGCCACGTGTCGCCACTTCCCAGACAGCCGCAGGAATATGGTGATCGTATGCACCTGCACCAATAAAACAGTGTGCTCCAGCGTCCTGACGGGCACGCTGATGCATCAGACCGCTGACTTCCATTTCAGTCAAACCTTCGGGTATCCCTTCAAGGGAAAACTGGGTCAGCTCAGCAGGAATTTCATCAAAAAGGTCATCGATGCTGTCCACGCCAATGGTGGCAAGCATTTGTTGTACTTCCTGTTCAGTGTGAGGGATAAACGGCATAAAAAATTTTATCCTTAATGATCTTCAGACTCGACAACAGCCGAATAGGCTTCTGCATCAAGCAGAGCCTCGATTTCAGAGGCATCGTTCAATTTCATTTTATAAATCCAGCCATTATCATACGGCTGCTCATTTACCAGTTCAGGACTGTCAACCAGGTCTTCGTTGATTTCTATGACTTCGCCACTGACCGGGCTGTAAATATCTGACGCCGCCTTGACGGATTCAACCACACCGGCTTCACCACCTGTTTCGATCACATCACCGATTTCTGGTAATTCAACAAAAACCAGGTCCCCGAGAAGTTCCTGGGCATGGTCCGTGATACCAATGGTGACCGTATCATCGCCTTCATCCTTGACCCACTCATGTGAACTGGTAAACATTAAATCAGCCGGAATATTACTCATGTTTGGTTTCCCCCAAAATTTAGATATAGATTATGAGGCGATTAATAACAGGCTTTGCCAGCGCGCGCAAATGGAAGTTTAACAACCTCAACCGGCAGGCGCTTACCACGCATGTCGACCATGAGCTGATCGCCGCAGTCCGCAGATAAACGGGCAAAGGCAATGGCTCTTTCAAGCGTCGGGGAAAAGCCGCCCGAGGTAATCTCTCCGACCTCCCTGTGAGTTTCATGGTCACTTTCAAGGTCACCTTCGTAAATTTTTTGATGGTCCCTCAGGACACCACGGCCCTGAAGAATAAGACCTGTGAATTTCCTCAGGTTACCTGTTGCTTTTAAACGCTCCAGTGCGTCACGTCCGATAAAATCCCTATCTTTGGGCTCAAGCGCTACTGTCCATGCCAGGCCCGCTTCCAAAGGAGAGGTATGCTCATCCATGTCGGACCCGTACAAATTCATACCGGCTTCCAGCCTCAGGGTGTCACGTGCACCTAACCCGCATGGCTTGATACCAGCCTTAATCAAAACCTGCCAGACACTCGGCGCATCGGCTGCAGGCATGAGTATTTCAAATCCATCTTCGCCCGTGTAGCCGGTGCGACCGATAAACCAGTCTTCATGACTTACAGCGTTGAATGGCTTGATTTGCGCAGCATTATCCGCAATACCACTCCCCGCAAACTGACCGATGACAGGCAACGCCTTGTTTCTTGCATTGGGGCCCTGCACTGCGATCATTGCGAGGTCACTCCTGACATTAACGCTGACCTCAAATTCAGGCGCATGTTTACTGATCCAGGCAATGTCTTTTTCTGCGGTACCGGCATTAACTACCAGTCTGAACCAGTCAGGCTGCATAAAGTAAACAATCAGATCATCAATGACACCGCCTTCGGCATTCAGCATGCAACTATAAAGCGCCTTGCCTTCTGTTGTGAGCTTGGCGACATCATTGGCCAACAGGTAACGAAGTAAATCCCTGCTTTTCTCACCATGAAGATCGACAGCCTGCATATGAGAAACATCGAACATACCCGCATCCCTACGGACAGCATGATGTTCCTCAATCTGTGAGCCGTAATTGACCGGCATATCCCAACCGCCGAAGTCCACCATGCGGGCATTAAGGTCACGGTGTGACTGGTTAAGAATGGTTTTTTTGAGTGTCATATTGTTACCGGGAAATTAATTTTTACAGAGTTTGGCATATTTCACGATTAACAACACCCGCGAAAAAGCGGGAAATCCAGATATTGAATTTAGTGCAGCTTGATGGACTTTCTAACCAGCACGCTCACAGGAATCAGGCCGATAATCACCAGAGCTACAGCCGGCAGGGCCGCTCTTTCCCATTCGCCTTCAGAGGTCATTTCGTAAATTCTGACTGCCAGGGTATCCCAGCCAAACGGCCTAAGCAGTAACGTAGCAGGCATCTCTTTCATGGTATCAACCAGAACCAGCAGCGCCGCTGTCAGCATTCCCGGCCTTAACATCGGGAAGTAAATCAGCTTAACTGTTTGCCAGCCGGTAGTGCCCAGACTCTGGGCCGCTTCAGAAATGGAAGGTTTTATTCTTTCCATGGCGCTCTCAATCGGACCGTAAGCTACTGCCTGGAACCTGGCATAATAGGCAATCAGCAGTGCCAGCACTGATCCGCTCAAAACCAGTGCAACTTCCATCGAGAACAGAAATTCCACCAGGTCTGCAAGACGCTGATCCACCCACACCAATGAAATCATGACGCCCACTGCCAGCACAGAACCGGGCAATGCGTAGCCTAATGTGCCAAACCTGACGGATATCTTTGAAATCATGTTGTTATGCAGACGACGATTGTAAGACAAGGTGAATGCGCCTATCACCGTGAGAATCGCAGCGCTGCATCCCAGTATAAAAGTATGTGAAAAAAGATCGATGTAGCGGCCATCAAGATCTGCACGTGACTCCCATGCCCAGAGAACAAGTTGCAGCAAAGGCATCATAAACGCCAGCAGGAACACCATACTGCAATAAAAAGTCACCCACCATTTTCTCTGGCCTGTCAGTTCAATCCTGCGCCAGCGATTGGAGCGGTTTTCATCGAAGCGTGAGCGACCACGTAAATAACGTTCAATCGTCAATGCAATCAAAACCAGGGCAAGCAGTATTGTTGCCAGCTGCGCTGCCGCCTGCAAATCAAAAAAACCGAACCATGCCTTGTATATAGCCGTTGTGAACGTATCGTAGTTAAACACGGCAACGGCACCGAAATCGGCCAGCGCCTCCATCAAAGCCAGGCTTAAGCCCGCAACGATACCCGGCCTGGCCATTGGTAACGCCACCTTGTAAAAAGCCTTAAACGGCGAAAGCCCAAGGCTGCGCCCGGCATCAAAGACAGACTGTCCCTGGCTTAAAAACGCCACCCTGGCAAGCATGTAAACATAAGGATACAACACCATTATCATCACAGCACCGGGCCAGCAAAATCCATCAGACCTAAAAAGACAAATGCCAGAACATATGCCGGCATGGCAAACGGCAGCATCAGTGCCCAGTCAAAAAACCTGCGGCCGGGAAATTCACACATGCTTGTCAGCCAGGCCAGGCTGATACCCAGAATCAGTACCCCAAAAGTCACACCGACTAACAGTACAAACGTATTGAAGATAACATCCGGTAGCAGAGTACCCGCCATGTGGGCCCAGACGTCTGTGTTAATGGAAAGCCAGGAAAATGACAACACTAACAGCGGCATAAAAACGACAAAAGCCAGCATGATGCTGGCAGTTTGCCACCCGCGGTTTAAACCACTGGGCAAAATCATCGCAGTGCCCGATTGGGCTTTATTGACTTTCATCATATTTCATAAAAAAGCGGGCCCCTGATTTGGGACCCGAACTCAATAATTAATTACTTGTAACCAACCCTGTCCATTAATCGAACAGCCTGGGACTGTAAGCGCCCAGCTTCAGACAAATTGATATCATCTGATTTAAAAGTTCCCCAGTTTTTGACCAGTTCCGAAGTCTCCACCGAGGAAACTACCGGGTATTCAAAGTTCATGTTTGCCAACATGGACTGTGCCTTGTCAGAAACCATCCACTCTATAAAGCGAACAGCGGTTTCTTTGTGGGGGGCATGCTGAGTCAAACCGATCCCGGAAATATTAACATGAACGCCGGATGTTTCCTGGTTAGGCCAAAACAGTGCCGCTCCCTGGGATTCACCTTTATCTTCAAGCCTGGCAAAATAGTAAGTGTTTACTATTCCGACATCACATTGACCTGACTGTACTGCCTGAATTGTCTTGGTGTCATTTGAAAATGGTGGCAATGCCAGATTATTGACCCAGCCTGAAACAATTTCCGCAGCCTTTTCTTCACCATGACGGCTGATCATCATCGCAACCAGTGACTGGTTGTAAACCTTTTTAGACGTTCTCAAACACAGACGGCCTTTCCATTTTTCACTGGCCAGATCCTCGTAGGTGGTAAGTTCGCCATCGGCGACATTATCTGTATTGTAAACAATGGTACGCGCCCGAATTGTTATTCCAAACCAACGGTCTTCCGGGTCACGAAGATGAACTGGCACTTTTTGATCCAGCAACTCAGATTTAACCGGCTGCAAAACACCTTCATTGGCTGCATGCCAAAGGTTACCGGCATCCACTGTTATCAGTAAATCAGCCGGAGACCTTTTACCTTCGGCCTTGAGTCGCTGCAGCAATGGTCCGGCCTTATCGGTTATATATTTGACGGTAACACCGGTCTCTTTTTCAAATTCATCAAACAGCGGCTTTACCAGGTGTTCCTTCCGCGCGGAATAAACCACGATTTCTTCAGCGGCAATGGATACCACCGGAAGACCCAGCACGGAAACGACAATTGCAAAAATCAACGAACGCATAACTACCTCTAAGCTAATTACAAATGATAATGATTCGCAATTATATTTTTAACTGGAATTCTGTCAACTTATTTTCCAGAAAAGTTTGCCGTGTTGAAAATGATTTAAGTCAAAAAGCGCGCGGTTAGCACTGAGCCAAATAAGAAAAGAGCACATTCAGGGCCTGAATTGATCGAGCCCCATGGCATAACGGACAAAAAACTGCTTCAAAGCACCAAGATTGTTAACAAAACTTAAACCGGCGTTACGCACCGCAACCAGAGGAAGGATACGGTTACTGAACAGCCTTTTAAAACCATCCATGGCTGCCAGCATCGTCAGGTTGGAGGCTTTCCTCCGCCGTTCATATTGTCTTAACCCGCGCATGCCGCCAAGATTGCGGCCCTGTTCCCGGGCCTGACAGACATTATCCAGCAAGGCTTGCACATCCAGAAAACCCAGGTTTACGCCCTGCCCGGCTAACGGGTGCACCGCATGCGCCGCATCACCGACAAGCACAAAACCTTCTTTGATGTAGGTTTCTGCATGTTTGAGTTCCAGTGGAAACACCCCCCGCCTTTCGACCGACGTGATATTCCCCAAACGGTATTCACTCGCTTCTCCCAGCGCCTGACAAAACTCGGTATCAGTCTTTGAAACCAGCTGTTCTGCGTTTTCAGGCGAGGTGGACCAGACAATGGAACAGGTATCCTGGTTGCCAACGCCCAAAGGCAAAAATGCCAGTGGACCATCCGGCATAAATCGCTGCCATGCGCAATTTTGATGACCCTGTTCAACCACCACTGTCGCCACAACGGCATGCTGGTCGTAAAGCCAGCCCTTGGTATTGATATCTAACAAGCCCCGGGTTTGAGAATTTTTACCATCGGCGACTACGACCAACTCAGCTACCAGTTGCATGCCACTCTCGAGTAAGACCTGGCTCTTACCAGCATCCCTGGCAACCTGTTGAACCTTGTCCGGGCAGATCAGCTCAATGTTGCCCATCTGCCTGATCGCATGCCATAACGCAACCTGGGTGACCTGGTTTTCAACGATATGTCCCAGCGAAGGCTCAGCCAATTCGGCCGCATCAAAATGAATTTCACCCCGGCCTTCTGCATCCCAGACACGCATATCGGTATAGGGTTTAACGCGCATCGACTGCATTGCCGACCAGACATTCAGTGAATCGAGCAATTTTTCAGAGGCCCGAGTCAGTGCGGATACCCGGTTATCGATAATATCAGGATTAAAGCTATCTTCCGGCTGACGGGCTTCAACCAGAATGACACTAAAACCTTTCTGCGCCAGACCTAACGCAGCAGCAGCGCCCACCATACCGGCACCAATGACAACAATATCCGCTGAATGCCGGGCTGAATCAGTCAAGAGTCAAACCCCTTGAGAGCTTTGGTTGCTTACCGGTCAACCCCATCGCCTGGCGACTGATTAAATGCCTTAAGCCCGGCAGCATATCCGAGGCCAGAATACCGACATTGCGAGCCTTTCTGACAATACCAAGCGGGTTGGAGAAAAGTTTCACCATGGAATCAGTTGCTGTCATGACGTTACGATGATCTTTCTTACGCCAGTCCGCATACTGGTTTAATGCATCCAATGCACCGATATCGTTGTGATGCCTCCTGGCCTCGATAATCACCTCTGCAAGCACCGCAACATCACGCAGGCCAAGGTTAAAACCCTGGCCGGCAATTGGATGAACGGCATGTGCAGCGTTTCCGATTAAAGCAATTCTGGGGCGCACATGCTCTTCGACCTGTTTTAAAACTAATGGGTAAGACTGACGCTGACCAAGCCTGCCGAGTTTACCCAGCCGATAACCAAACCTGTATTGCAGTTGCTCAAGAAAAGCCTGGTCAGACAAGGCCATGACCGACTCCAGGTCTTCTGTATCAACGGTGTATACCAGTGCACAACGCTGTTGCGTCATCGGTAGCAGTGCAACAGGACCTGACTCGGTGAAGCGTTCAAAGGCAACGTTGTTATGCGCTTTTTGTGGTGTCAGGTTGGAAACTATTGCCGACTGCTGATAGTCCACCTGCTTAACCTTGATATCAAGACTGGTGCGAACGGTAGAGCGACCACCATCCGCAGCAATCAACAGCGCAGCTGATAGCAATTGCTGTTCGTCGTTATCGAGAGTTAAATCAACATCAACCTGGTTTTCGTTGACATTAAATGCTTCAAGTTTGGCGGGACAAAACAGCTCGACATCATCCAGTTGCGGCAAGCGTTTAAGAAATACCTGGCCAAGATCTCTGGCGGTAACCACATAACCCAATGCCTCAACGTTTTCTTCTTCTGCATTAAGGCGGGCAAAACCAAACTGTCCCTGTTCTGAAACATGGATATTCTTAATAGGTTCTGCACTCGATTGAATTTGCGGCCAAAGCCCCAGGGCTTGCAGGATACGTTTCGAACCATAAGACAGGGCAATCGCCCGGTCATCATAACTTGGCTGCTGTTCAGTATCGGCCTGAACAGCTTCAATCACGGCAATCCTGAGTCCATGACCGGTTAATGCATGGGCCAGACTGGCACCAACCATGCCACCGCCGGAAATAATTACATCGAATACCTGCCTGTTATTCTCCTGCATGGTCTAGGCACTCATAAGGTGTTCTATATCTGCAATGCTTTTTGGAACCTGCTTGGAAAGGATGTCACAGCCATCCTTGGTAACAACCACATCATCTTCAATGCGTATGCCAATACCCCAGTATTTTTTGGCGACACCACGTGTACCTTTCGGAATATAGATACCGGGCTCAACGGTTAAGGCCATACCCGGCTCAAGTTCACGCCATTGGCCATCGACCTTGTAATCACCGACATCATGCACATCCATACCCAGCCAGTGACCGGTTCTGTGCATGTAAAACTGGCGATAACTTTCTTTTTTCATCACGTTCGCCAAAGTACCCTTTAAGATGCCTAGCTTGATCAAACCTTTTGCAATGGTTTTAACCGCCGCCTCGTGGGGTTGGTTCCAGTGATTACCCGGTTTCACTTTATCGATGGCGGCCTGCTGGGCATCCAGTACGAGTTGATAGAGTTCTGCCTGCGCCGTACTGAACCTGCCATTCACCGGGTAAGTCCGGGTTATGTCGGAGGCATAATAATCCAGTTCACAGCCGGCATCGATCAGTAACATGTCGCCGTCCTGCAGTTCATCCTGGTTATCAATGTAATGCAACACACAGGCGTTATTGCCACCACCGACAATCGACGGATAGGCCTGCTCAGTCGCACCTTTACAGGCACAAGCGTGCTTGAAGGTACTTTCCAGCTGGTATTCCATTACCCCGGGCTTGCAGTGTTTCATCACTTTCTTGTGCGCTGCGGCGGAAATGTTGGCAGCCTTTCTCATCTTGCTGATCTCAGAACGGCTTTTATAAAGGCGCATGTCATGCAGAAAATGATCCAGCTCAACAATTTCCATCGGACTTTGCAAACCCGAACGTGCCTGGGTTTTCATCCTGGTAATCCAGTCAGACAGGCGCCGATCCAGGTCACTGTTACAACCCATGGCATAAAACACACGGCTTTTTTCTTCCAGCATCCTTGGCAGAATTTCATCAAGATCAGCAATCGGAAAGGAATCATCGGCACCATAGGTTTCAACAGCACCTTCCTGACCTGCCATTTTACCATCCCACCTCGCCTTGGTTTCATCATGGGGACGACAGAACAGAATATATTCGGCATGTTTACGCCCGGGAATAAGCACCGCAACCGCATCAGGTTCAGAAAATCCGGTGAGGTAATAAAAGTCACTGTCCGGACGGTACGGGTAATGCACATCACGGTTACGAATTGATTCCGGCGCTGCCGGCAATATCGCGATGGAATTTTTATCCATCATTCGCATTAGCTGTTTACGTCTTTTCTTGAATTCAGTGATATTCATGCGCATTATCCGTTGGATTTTGATGTCCGCTATCCAGATAGCTTTCCCTGACCAGCATGGCAGCCACCCAGAGAAACTCTGTTACTTCAGTTAAGGCATCCTCATCATCACTATCAGCCCCATCTTCGAGTGCATCGACATCAATACGGGTAAATTCAGTCATATCTTCCAGCGCTTCCTGCGCTTCCGCCGATATCGGCTGCGTTTTTTTACCTGTCAGACCGACACCATAGAGAAAACCCTGGCACCACTGAGAGATTGCCAATGCGCGTTCATTCATAGGTTTAACGTCTGAGGGCAATAACAGGCGCATACCCAGGCCCGCACCTTCGATTTCTTCCAGCGTTTCAGAATAAAGCTGTTTGAGTGAATTCTTACAATCGCTGACCAGTAAATCACCTTCTTCTGACTGGTCAAATACTTCTTCGAACCATGCACCGGGAATTTTCTGGTCTGTAGCGATAACACCACAGATAAAACCATGTGCCTCTGCCGCCTGGATACTGGCATTTGCCGTCGCCAATTGCTGCTTCAGCAAGTCATATTGATCAGAAATTTCTTCACCCTGTGTCATGCTCTATAAAGTCCAAATGTTTATATGTGCTGGTTTATCAATGATTTTTCATGATAGCATGGCAAATAACGGATTGACCCTATAATTACACCAATTTATAGTCCTTAACATGTCACAAAAAGAACAAGCAACCACCGTAGAAGTTGACCTCAAGGCACTGGAAGTGCGTGTTGAGGAACTGATTCGGGCCTGTGAATTTCTCAAAGAAGAAAACAAGAGCCTGAAAGTTAACCAGGAAGCCCTGGTAGCTGAAAAATCCGCATTGATGGAAAAAACCGAATTGGCCAGAACCCGTATTGAAGCAATGATTGGACGCTTGAAGGCCCTGGACACCTAATTAACACCCGTTAAGTGAACATACTGCCGTGAAATCAGACAAAACACCTACCGTCGTTAAAATTCTGGACAAAGAATACCGTATAGCCTGCGAACCTGACGAGATCTCCAGCTTGAAATCATCAGCGCAGTACCTGCACGATCAAATGAAAATGATCCGTGATAAAGGCAACGTCATTGGTGGTGACCGTATCGCCGTTATGGCCGCCCTTAACATCACCCATGAGCTTCTGCATAAAACCACTGACAGCGAAACCATTTCAGATATTGTCAGTAAACGCATTAAATCCCTTAGAGAAAAAGTAGAAGTTGCTTTAAATCAAACAAATCAACTGGAACTTTAGACAAAATGGGTTTAGCCTTTAATTAGGCGCTTCCTGCAGCATTCGTGAATTGACCGGGTATTTTCTTGAGCCTAATTCTTACCCAGGGAGCATTAAATGCTGGCTTGTGTGCATGTCCACCTCGTAGTGGAAAGCCTGATAGCCGTATTGTTGTTCCCACTTGAACCTTCTGGTTCAAGAACAATGGTCAGTAACGGTGCAAGTGGGAAGCGCTCTTCTTTGATCCATCATGAAAACGCATCAAATTCGCAAACAGCTCCGCTTAAAAAGACAACAGCTGTCCCGCCAACAGCAACATCAGCATCAACTTGCGATAAAAAGACTCTTGCTGCGATCAAACCTGCTTAAACGCTATCAAAAATTCGCAATCTATCTTGATAATGATGGCGAAATACAAACCCAGTTAATCATCGACCTGCTTTTGAAATTAAAAAAACAGGTTTATCTTCCGGTTTTATATCCTCTAAAACATAACCGTCTCTGGTTTTTA
>JARRJW010000074.1:0-1281 GCA_037388785.1 Gammaproteobacteria bacterium | reverse complement strand
GTTAAAACTCAATCGTTACAAAATCGCTGAGCCTTTTAACTATAAACAGCGCATACCGACCTGCAGCTTATCGGTTATCTTTATGCCATTAGTTGCTTTTGATGAAAAAGGTAACCGCATCGGCATGGGTGGCGGCTTTTACGACAGAACACTTTCACCCTGTAAAACACAGTCTCAACGTTATCCCGTGCTTGTTGGCTTTGCACATGAATTACAAAAACTCAGCGTTATAGAAAAAAATAACTGGGACATTCCAATGCATATGCTTATTACTGAAAAAAAGATAAGAAATTTTCTAAAGCTTTAACGCTTAAAGACGTTAATTAGAACAAGTTAATAAAATTAACTTTATTTAGATCAATAACCTAGTATTTCTCTAATACTGGTTTATACTTTTTTTGAGTCAATCAAGCTACTTCTGTGGAGGGAAGATATGGCAATCAAGAAGAAGGCTACCAAAAAGAAGGTCGCCAAGAAAAAGGTAGCTGCTAAAAAGAAAGTAGCAGCTAAGAAAAAAGTCGCAACTAAAAAGAAAGTTGCTAAGAAAAAAGTCGCTAAAAAGAAAGTGACTAAAAAGAAAACCGCTAAGAAAAAAGTTGCCAAGAAAAAGGTAGCTAAAAAGAAAACCGCTAAGAAAAAAGTTGCCAAGAAAAAGGTAGCTAAAAAGAAAGCTACTAAGAAAAAAGTTGCCAAGAAAAAGGCAGCTAGACCGAGCACCGCAAAACGCAAGGTCACCCCTAAGAAGAAAAGATAATTTTCTTTAATAAAAAGGCCCGCATCTGCGGGCCTTTTTATTTTTAACTCTTGATAACCGGCGGGTTCAACCCGAACCTACAAACAGCCGGTAAGCCGGGTTGTCTGTTTCTTCAGTAAACCGGTAACCGTTTTCTCTAAGAAATTTTTCAAACTGGTGTTTTTCTGATGGCTTTAACTGGATACCCAATAGCACCCGGCCATAAGCTGAGCCATGGTTGCGGTAATGAAACAAACTGATATTCCAGCCACGTGATAAACCTTTAAGAAAATCGAGCAAAGCACCCGGGCGTTCAGGAAATACGAAACGGAATACCTGTTCATTTTCCACCTGTGGAGCATGACCACCCACCATATGCCGCACGTGTAACTTGGCCATTTCATTGTCTGTCAGGTCAACAACCTTGTAGCCCTTGTCACAGAGATGCTGCAGGATTTCCTGGTGGTCCTTTCCGCCATTTTGCAATTCAACACCACAGAATATTTGGGCAGCGGCACTGTCAACATATCGATAGTAGAACTCGGTAA
>JARRJW010000073.1:0-7117 GCA_037388785.1 Gammaproteobacteria bacterium | reverse complement strand
CCGGCCATTTCACCACACATGCCGACCGGGATTGATTGCGCTTGAGCGGCATTAATGATGTGCTTGATCAGCTTGATGACGGCCGGGTGTAAAGGGTCGTATAGATAATTGACCTCATCCTCAACACGGTCAATGGCAAGCGTGTACTGGATCAGGTCGTTGGTGCCGATCGACAGAAAATCCAGTTTGCGGGCAAAGCTCTGTGCGTCAAGCGCGGCAGCGGGGACTTCTATCATACCGCCAACGGGGATTTCAGAATCAAAGCCAATGCCGTCAAGCCGCAATTCCTGTTTAATGTTTTCGATCAGTTTCAAGGCCTGTTCAACTTCACGAACATTGGTCAGCATTGGTATCAGCAGCCGCACAGGACCCTTTGCAGAAGCCCGTAAAATGGCTCGCAGCTGGGTTCGGAATAATTCGGTTTCCTTCAGGCAAAGGCGAATCGCTCTCAAACCAAGTGCGGGATTGCTTGACGCCGGCAGTTCGTAAGAGGTGGTTTTATCGGCTCCCAGGTCCAGTGTGCGAATAGTTAATGGCAGGCCGTTAAGTTTTTCAATAATCTCACAATAGGTTGAATAATGTTCTTCCTCGTCAGGCATGGTTCGGCGGTTCATGTAAAGGAACTCGGTTCGGTAAAGCCCAATGGCGCAGGCACCGTTATTGATTGATGCTTCAATATCTTCAGGCAGCTCGATGTTGGACATCAGTTGAAATGCCTGGACGTCGGTGCTGAAAGACGGAATGCTGATCAGTGCCTGGAGGGTTTTTTCCTGGCCAACTTCCTGCTGTAAACGTTCGGCTACCTGATCAAGTAGCCGCTGATCAGGTGAAGCTATTGCCGTGCTGTAGCGGCTATCTACAACAATAGTTTCCCCCTGTTCAAATAATTCAGTGGCAAATCGAATACCGATAATGGCTGGAATGTTGAGACTTCGGGCGAGGATGGCGGTGTGCGACATTGGGCCGCCGTATTCAGTGATAAAACCTACGATACCCTGGTGTCGCATCAGAATGGTGTCTGAAGGTGATAGGTCGCGGGCGACAATGACCTTGCCTTCAAGGCTTTCCTGGGCCAGATCTTCGGTAATATTCAAGAGTTTTTTCTGGACCCGGTTAATGACATGGTCAAGATCGTCTTTTCGTGTTCGCAGATAAGCGTCTTCCATTTCATCGAAAAGTTTAACAAGTTCATTACGCCGGGTTTGCAGTGCCCACTCGGCTGACGCCAGTTTGTTTTCTATCAGCTCTTCAACCGCTTGACACAGCGCCTGGTCTTCAAGCATTAACAGGTGGGTATTGATAAAATCGACAATGTCAGGTGCGGTTGAATCCGGCAGTTGTTCCTTGATGCTGACAAGTTCATTCTGAGCCAGGTCGATGGCATTTTTAAAACGTTGAATTTCATTGTTGACGTTGCCGGGGATGATGAAGCGCGGCTGGATATGCAATACACCCTGTTGCAGTCGGTGAACTTTACCAACGGCGATGGAATGCGCGGTGCTGATTCCAATGCCGCAGCAGCTGAAGGTCACTGACCCTCTCCGAAACGGTCGTTAATCAATTCGATGATGGCATCCAGGGCTTCCTGCTCATCTTCACCGGAAACAGATAGTTCGAGTCGGGTTCCCTGGCTGGCCGCCAACATCATGACACCCATGATGCTTTTGGCGTTGACTTCCTGGTTGTTTTTTCGCAGCTGTACTTCGGATGAGAATTTGCTGGCAAGAGAAACCAATTTGGCTGCAGCCCGGGCATGCAGACCGAGTTTGTTAATGATCTCAATTTCTTTATTTACCAAGAACAGACTCCTTGTCGAATTCATTGCATGTCTTAATCAGGCTGATGCCTTTATGACCACCTTCGATAGCTTTTTCGCTTAATTCATGCAGAGGCAGGTGAACATAATTACAGGCACGCAGCAGCATGGGAAGGTTCATGCCGGTTGCCAGTGCAAGATTGTTATTGCAAAGACTTGATGCCAGGTTGCAGGGGGTGGCTCCAACCAGGTCCGTCAAAATCATAACGCCATCACCCTGGTCAAGGTTCTTGGTTTTATCTCTAATGATTTGCGTCAGTCGTTCAGTCTCGACATCAAACCTGACCTCAAGCACATCAATGTTGTCGGGTGGGTTTTGCCAGATCTGTCTGGCGACATTAAGCAATGATGACGCTATACCGTTATGGCTTAATAAGAGAATGCCGACACTCATTTCTAAATTCCAAGTTCCCGATGACTTCGGATAGTGGTAATGCCCTGGTCAACAAAATGATTGGCCAGTTTTTCGGTTAAATATACGGAGCGGTGCTGCCCGCCAGTACAACCAATGGCAATGGTGAGATAGGCTCGCCCGTCAGCCTGAAAACTGGGTATCCAGTCTTTGACGAAACGGGAAATATCATCAAACATGCGCAGTGAGTCGCCCTGTTTTTCAAGGAAGTTGGCTACGGCTTCATCACGACCGGTAAACGGGCGCAGTTCTTTTTGCCAGTGTGGGTTTGGCAAACAGCGAACATCAAAAACAAAATCGGCATCGCGCGGCACGCCATGTTTAAAACCAAAAGATTCAAACTGTAGGGAAATTTTCTTTTCACCGGCCTGAGCGACACGGGAACGGACAGTTTTGCGTAATTGATGAACATTGCTGGTCGTGGTATCAATTCTGAGGTCACTGAGTTGAATTAATGGCTGGAGAATTTCCCTTTCATGGACGATCGCCTGGGCAAGGCTGGTACTGTCATCGGTTAACGGATGCTTGCGACGTGTTTCACTGAAGCGTTTAATCAGCACATCATCCTGCGCATCCAGGGTGACAACCTGGCAATCGATGCCGGCATTTTTGAGTTTTTTCATTAGCTCTGCTATGGCGGAGAAGCCTTCATGCTCAGAACGGGCGTCAATGCCAATAGCGGTTTTACTGAAGGTTTCTTCGGGGTTGTCGACAAGATTCTGGGCAAAGGCGATTAACATGAATACCGGCAGGTTATCCATGCAGTAGAAGCCTTCATCTTCAAGTGCATGCAGGGCGACTGTTTTACCTGAACCGGAAAGTCCGCTAACGATAACAAGTTTCATTTTTGTTCCGCGTTGTCTTCAATTGCCTGTCGTTGACGTTCGATGAAGTAGCTGGCTGCATCATAGCCTTTGAGGCGCATTATATGGTTTCTGACAGCAGTTTCTACCAGAATTGCCATATTGCGGCCGGGAGCTACTGGAACGGTGACCTGCGGAATATCCAGTCCCAGTATTCGGGTGGTGGCTTGGGTACCCGTCAGCCGGTCAACATTGGCGAGTTTTTCCTCGTTCATGCGTTCCAGTTTGATGACCAGTCGGAGATACTTGTTATATTTTATTGCACTGTCTCCATACATGGCGCGAATGTTGATAATGCCCAGGCCCCTGACCTCAAGAAAGTCCTGCAGCAGCGGAGGGCATCGTCCCTCAATAATATCCGGTGCAATGCGTGAAAACTCCGGTGCATCATCGGCTACCAGGCGACTGCCGCGGTTAATCAGCTCAAGTGCCAGTTCGCTTTTACCAATAGCGGCGTTGCCACTGAGTAAAACGCCCATGCCTAGCACTTCAAGGAAAACACCGTGTATCGAAGTGTGTTCGGCAAGCGCGATGGAAAGGTGATAGTGCAGATGGGCCAGTAATTGGGTATCGGATACCGGTGTCAGTATCAGCGGCGTCAGGCTAACTTCGGCCGCTTTGATCAGTTCATTATCAGCTGTCAGGTCATCAGAAATAAAGACACCGGCCGGTTTAGCACTGAAAAGATGTTTGAGTGCATCCCGACGGGATTTGGCGTCCATTTCGTTTAGGTAATCAATTTCAGTCTGGCCAATGACTTGCAGGCGATTCGGATGAATATAGTTTAAGGTGCCAGCCAGTGTTTCGGTGCGCTTGTCACCTGAAGGCCGGGCGATGATACGTTGAGTTTCCTGTCGGGATGCAACCCATTTGAGGGATAATCTTTGTTGTAGCGCCTCAAAGACATCAAGAATGGAAATGAATTTTTCGGGTGCCATTTAAGCGATTATAGATGACCGTAAATATCTAGCCGGAATTTTCAATACTGTCAGTTATCAAGTCAATTATCTGCTGATGGTCTGAAATTTCACGGATTTTTTTGCAGTTGTCATCGTTATTAAAAAAACCGGCCAGCCCGGCAAGAATTTTAAGGTGCTGTTCATTGGCATCAACTGGCACCAATAGCGCAACAATAAGATCAACCGGCTGGTTATCGACAGAATCAAAATCAATGCCGTCTTGCAAACGAATAAAAACCGCCTGTGCCTGCTCAAGATGAGTGATGCGGGCATGTGGCAGGGCAATTCCCTTGCCCAAGCCGGTGCTTCCGAGTCTTTCTCTTTCAATCAGCTTTTCAAATATTTCGATCACATCCAGCTGCGAATTTTGCTCAGAGAGCAATTCGGCAATAAACTCCAGTAGGCGTTTTTTGCTCTGGATGTCGACGTCGGTGGCTACCGTGTCTGAATTAAGAAAATTCTCGGGAAGCATTTTGGCCTTATTTATACTGCTGGGGCCTTATTGCCACGATGATTTTTCATTTTTTCCTTGTGCTTGATTAACTGGCGGTCAAGCTTATCAACCAGCGCATCCAGTGCGGCATACATATCCTCATGCGTAGCCTCAGCGTAAATTTCGGCTCCACTGACATGCATGTTGGCTTCGGCTTTCTGCGCAAGCTTTTCGACACTTAAAATCACATGCACGTTGGTGACGTGGTCAAAATGGCGTTCCAGTCTTTCAAACTTGGTATCCACGTAGGCTCGGAGTGAATCAGTAAGGTCGACGTGATGTCCAGTGAGGCTAATCTGCATAGCTTTCTCCTTATAATGTCATGCCTATAACAGGCGTTTGCGCTCATTCGAGGGCGGGATGCCCATCGCTTCACGGTATTTGGCTACAGTGCGTCGGGCAACCTCAATGCCCTGCTCAACAAGAATCTGCGCGATCTTGTTATCGCTTAACGGTTTGGCAGGCGTTTCAGCGGCAATCAGCTTTTTGATCAGTGCCCGAATCGCTGTAGCTGAACATTCTCCTCCAGCACTGGTACTGACATGGCTGGAGAAAAAGTATTTAAATTCAAAAGTACCCCGGGGAGTATGCATGTATTTCTGCGTGGTTACACGTGAGATGGTTGACTCATGCATATCAAGTTCTTCGGCGATATCCCGCAACACCAGGGGTTTCATGGCTTCATCGCCATGTTCAAAAAACTCATGCTGAAAATCAACAATCTTGGTGGCAACCTTCATCAGGGTTTCGTTACGGCTTTCCAGGCTTTTGATAAACCAGCGAGCTTCCTGGAGATGATTTTTCAGCGAAACGTTATCGGAACTGTCATCAGCGCGGCGAATAAAGGAAGCGTACTCGGCATTGACGCGTAACTTGGGTGTGGCATGGCCGTTTAATGTGACCTGCCATTTGCCACTGATTTTGCGTACGAAAACATCCGGTTCGACATAATCGGTTTTTGATACGACAACGCTGGTACCCGGGCGGGGGTTCAGTGACCGAATCAGCTGCATGACCTGCTGCAGCTCACTGTCATTGACGCCAAGACGGCGTTTCAGGTTTTTCAGATTCTGATCGACCAGTTGCTGAAACAGATCCTTAACGAGTGTAATTGCCTGGCTGCGAAAATCGGTGTCCTCGGGCAGCTGCAGCAACTGGGCAAGCAGACATTCACGGGTGTCACGCGCGCCAACACCAGGAGGGTCAAAAAACTGAATACGATGAAGCACTGCCTCAACTTCTTCGATCTCGACATCTTCATCGTCAACGATTCGCACAATGTCTTCGAGGTCTGTGGTTAGATAACCATCATCATTAATGCCATCAATGATGGAACTGGCTATAAGCAGATCGGTATCGGAAAAATTACTCAGGTTCATCTGCCAAACCAGGTAGTCCTGCAGAGACTGGCTTTGCGACTGTTGGGCCAGGAAATCCATGCCATCCGAATCGGTATTGCCGCTGCCTTGGGAGCTGCCCATTGGTGTAGGAGGTTCGTATGTATCTTCCCAGGAACTGTCTACGGGAAGATCTTCAGGCATATCTGCGGATTCAGCATTGATTTCAGACTCATTGTTGCTGTCATTTCCAGCCTGTTGAGCTTGTTCTGAATCATTTCTCTGCTGGGCAGTTTCAGCGGGCTGGTCCTTAAGGCTGCCTTCTTCCTCGGTTTCCAGCATGATATTGGAATCCAGGGCATCCTGAATTTCCTGCTTCAGATCGAGCGTGGAGAGCTGCAACAGCCTGATAGCCTGCTGCAACTGAGGTGTCATGGTAAGGTGTTGACCCAGGCGAAGCTGCAGAGATTGCTTCATTGAAAGTTTAGATACTCCGTTTTCTGGTACGTTATTTGTATGCCTATAATTATTCTAGCCCAAAATCACTCAGTTAAGACAGAAAAATAAGATTGATTCGCTTGATTCAGGTCAAAAGACTGTTAAGCCAGCAGATATGTGGAAGTGAATCAGAGCTTGAAGTTTTCGCCCAGGTAAACGTTGCGAACGTGTTCATTGGCAAGGATTGATTCAGTATCGCCTTCGGCAATGACATTGCCACTGCTGATGATATAGGCACGGTCGCAGATGCCCAATGTTTCCCTAACGTTATGGTCAGTAATCAGGATGCCGATATTCTGGCTGGCCAGCTGGGAGATAATTTTCTGAATATCGACAACCGAGATCGGATCGACGCCGGCAAAAGGTTCATCCAACAGAATAAAACGCGGATTAACGGCAAGCGAGCGGGCTATTTCCAGGCGCCGGCGTTCACCGCCTGACAGGCTCATGGCCAGGTTATCAGAGAGATGGCTGATGCTCAGGTCATGCAACAGTTCCTGACAGCGCATCAGGCGCTGCTGCTCATCAAGTTCCTTGCGGGTTTCAAGAATTGCCATGATGTTGTTCTTGACCGTCAGGCGTTTAAATACAGAAGGCTCCTGGGCAAGGTATCCCAGGCCTTTTTGACCGCGCACATGCATTGCCGCGTGGCTGATATCCTCGTTATCCAGGCTGATCTGGCCCTCGTCCAGCGGGATTAAACCACCAGTTTTTACATGATCGTTGGTTTAATCCCGCT
>JARRJW010000072.1:7180-16631 GCA_037388785.1 Gammaproteobacteria bacterium | reverse complement strand
AAAAGGCAATATTGGTAGGGAATTCTTCGGTTGTAACGAGTTTTGCAAGCCTGGGGTACATTTCCTGTTCATTCATATCCCCCATGAAATACTGGATACGGCTTGCAAATTTGCTGAAAACGTCCTCATCCAACTGGTCACGTGCTCTATTGGTAAGTTCCTCCCGGACAAGATCCAACCAGTCATCTTCGGAGTAATTTCTGCGGCCGCAGCAGATAATCGGGCAGACCTCAGGCAAGCGCCCGGCCTGTTCCAGGTGATAAAGGGCTGGCAATAACTTGCTCAATGACAGGTTGCCGGTGGCGCCAAAAATTACGTAGGCGCAGTCATCAAGTAATGACTGCATCAGGTTTACTCCATAAAGGTAGATGTTTCCGAGATATTTTCATGACAGGATTATGCCATATTAATTTCAGTCGACTACCCTAAGGTATCTTGGTTATTGGGAAGAAGAGTATAGAGCTTTACGGCAGCATTTTGGTCAAGATGTCTGCCGGCCCAGTCTTTCATGGCATTTGTCTTGGACGGTAAAGCATAAATGGCTCGATTAATCGAATCCATCTCGCTGGGCGATCTAAAGATTTCATGTCCTTTGATAACAAGAAGATTATTGATGAAGTGAATATCAATTGACTGCCAGTCAACTGATGTCTGGAAATCCACTTTTTTGAAAAATTTAACATCTTCTTTTAGTAGATGTTCCTCAAACCAGGCTATAACAGAATTTAGCATTTCAGGTTTGAAGTTTGATTCATCAATCATTACAGATTCTGAAATGGCATCCAGGGTTTCTGATATTTCATTATGACTGGCCTTGTGGCCATTTAAGCCTCTGTAATCACTGTTTGATAGCAGGGCTTCTTCAAATTCGAAATGTTCCTGAATCGTTTTGCTCAGTTGTATTATAGATACAATAAGCAGGTCGGGATCTTGCGTTGATTGAATCAGTTGTTTTAACTGATTGGCGAGTTCAAGTATCTGCCTGTGCTGTTCATCAATGGCATCAATGCCAGAAGATAATTCGTTATTCCAATTTAGTCCCATGCCAAAACCCGTTTGAATTCATTGACAGTCAAATAACAACTCATTATCGATTTTAAAATCGGATTAATTAGACTGGATTTACAATAAACAGCTTATTTAATACTTTACCATATATTAATATATTCCGCTGGTGGCATTTTTACAGATAATTGTTTGTCAGTATTACAACAAAAATTTTATGCGCCATTATGTTGCAAGACACTTGTTTTAGTGTGAAGTAATTGTGCAACTAAATGCTAATAAAATTTTAAATATTTGATAATTAGTAAATTTCTTTCTGGCATGGCTCGTGCAAACCAATGGAAGATAAGTTTTATTTTGTCTCCAAATAGGTGCTTACTTAAATTTTTTCAGCCTTCAGGTGGGTACTTTTTTATAGCGGTAATGAGACTGCGAAAATAGCTAAAACGCTTAATTCATTAGGACAAGATGACTGCGATTGATAACAATTTAAGCATGAGCAAATTATGCGAATACTGACGGTAAAGATGACATGGACATTCTAGAGTACTTTCTTTTTTTCGCACTGGTGTGGATTTATGTACTGTTTATTTTTGGTTTTAATATCGTTAGAAAATTAAAAAAACAAATCCCCAAAAAATTGGATTCCTGATTTTTAAATTACTTTCTTCTTACTACCAGGTTTATTTCATTTGAAAATGAAGGGGCAGATTTTCCGCACAATTGCTGCATGAGAAAAATTATCGGGATCTTGTCTTGAGGTTTATGCCCGGGGTTGTAAAAGTCTTTTGGCTTTGAATGTCAACGAAGTGAGCGCCAAAACGCTGTAGGATGATTGGTCGAAAAAGTTATTCAGTAGAGCAGGGCAATTTCAGCAGCAGTACCAAAGGCAACAGCGGATAAGGTTAAACCAACAATCAATTTCTCCATGATTAACTCCATAATTTCATGAATTTCTGATCAGAATCTATCAACATAACTGGATCTAGCTCATAAATCCAGTTTTATAACCTTCTGTGAATAAAGGTAATGACGGTGCTTTTTGGCAGGCACCATAAAAAAAGCCGGTTTAAAACCGGCTTAATTATTAGCTATCAGACGTAAAAATTAAAGCTTGGGACCGGCAGATTTCTGTTCCATAGCCTGCTGGTAACCCATTTCACCCTGGAACTTTGCTGTTTCGAGGTATTTCATGGCCGAGGTAAAGTCACAATTTTCTGCGGCGACTGCGGCTGCACCCATAAAGCTGCTTTTGACAGTTTTACCATCTTTGCCAGTGTATTTAACGAATGATGATTTTTTCCAGCGTGCATCACGCCATTCACCACCTACGCTTGCAGCTTTGTCCAATGCAGCATTCGCTTCAGCAACTGCTTCTTTATAAGCGGCGGTAGGTTTGCAGGCCATAGCTTCACCTGAAGCCATAGCTTTACCCGAACCAGGCAGGTTGAGTACATCACCAATTTCGATCATATTTACATCTTTAATTTGCGGATTGGCATCGACCAGTGCATCAAGCGTTACACCCTGAGACTTAGCAATAAGAAACATGGTGTCACCGGATTTAACGGTATACGAGCCGGCCATGACAGAAGTTGAAACACCCATAAAGATAGCTGTGGTCAAAAAGGTAGTTTTAATAATTTTAGAAAGTTTCATTGAGCCCCCTTGGTTAATTTTTTTATGATTTGGCAGATGCTTATATCTATATCGACCATTAAACATCTAGTATTGTTCAGCATTTGTAAAGTATCAAGGTTGATTTTTAACAAATTTCATTAATACAAACCCCAATGTGGTTAGGATAATCTTGGATTTGTCCTTGAGGATATCAGATAGGTGGATATCAGACAGGATCCTGATTAAACTATATTCATGCCTAAGCTGAAAAAAATAACTATAGCGTCTGATTGTGCTTTTGTAAGGCTAATTTACCTGTAATTCCTGTGCTTTAGATAGATTTGTTGAGAAATTGACTGACAAGTGAAATTTCAATCTTAATTTTTGGAAATAATATATCACGCTGATTTTTGACATGGAACCCGTATTTGAGTTTTAATAAAAAAATATTAATATAATAATCAATAATTTATTTAACTTTATTAAAAGCTTGAGTGAACTTACCACTTATCTGGAAAAAACATGACTGAGCAGTTTTTAAACTATTACGACAGTGAATTTGCCAATCAATTGAGTGAAAAATTCAATGTTGAAAACCCTGAAGTACTCCTTCAAAAGTTAAATCAATGCGGGGTTAAGTACCAGAAAAGCAACATCAAACAACTCAATGAGATTACCAGTAAATTTGTCGATATTTTGGCTAACTTTGGTGCATCAGAAAAAAACAGGCTGGAATATCATTCAAGGCTTGGTATGAACCTGGCTGATGTGATGCTGATGATCAATGAATTGAATCAGGCTTCCGTGATGGCGTTAAAATATTTTCCACCCAAAATGTCTTCGGAAATGGCTTATCCTTATTTTGTCTGCTGGTTATGGCTGGTTTATCGGGAAGTTTCTTCAGAAGACAAACGGGATGATGAAACCCGGGCTTCAGTTTTTATCAAAGACTGTGTCGACAAGAGCGGATTATTTGATAATGGTTTGACGCCAGTTGCGGATTTGATTCGGGATATCAGGTCTGACAAGGACAAGGCGGCACAAATCGCTTCTGAATTTGGCCTTTTGGATTAATCTTTTACAGTCGTACCATGTGGGGTTACCTGCCTGTTATCGGCATCGTTATAACCCTTGTTTTATACCAGATCATTACGGTTAAATTACTCAGAGCAATAGAAATCCATCATTCCTTTATTTGGAACACGGTGCTTAAGGCACCTAACAGGATCGTTATTCCCTGGTTACCAGAAACTATCAACCTTTTTAGCATTAAACCCATTTGGCCTTATTTTCTATGGTTGTTGTCTGGAAGTTCAAAGCTCTTACACCAACCAGCCAAAATGCTTTTTTGGCTGAGTCGACTGATCTTCCTTTTATTGGCCGGTTTGTTGTGGTTACATGCTATTTACTGCTGCTAGATATTAAACTGCTGTAAAATATTGTTTTAAAAATAAGCCTGGAAGGCTAGGTTGTAATTTTATATCAACAACTTGGTGCTAGACTCGCAAGGAAATGCAAACCTTTGGAGAATCAAAATGACTAAGACAGCCTCGTTACTTGCAGATGAAGCCGATTACCTGCTTGAGCACAGTTGTAAGACCATCGATAAATCCCAAATTCATTTGCCCGGTAAGGATTATGTCGACCAGGTGGTTGCTGAGAAATCACTTAAGCCGAGAGTTTTACAGTCATTTCAAACCCTGTTTAATGCAGGACGTTTATCAGGATCGGGTTATCTTTCCCTGCTGCCGGTTGATCAGGGTGTAGAGCATTCCGGTGGCGCCTCTTTTGCCCCCAACCCGATGTATTTTGACCCTGAGAATATCGTAAAACTGGCGATTGAAGGGGGATGTAATGGTGTCGCTTCAACCATGGGGGTTCTCCATTCAGTTGCCAACCGCTATGCACACAAAATCCCTTTTATTATGAAGATTAATCATAACGAAATCCTCAGTTACCCAAACTTTTATGACCAGACGCTTTTTGCTTCAGTTGAACAGGCATTTGATATGGGAGCTGTTGCCGTAGGTGCAACGATCTATTTTGGCTCGGAAGAGTCCAGAAGGCAGATTATGGAAATCAGTGAAGCTTTTGAGCTGGCTCACGATCTGGGCATGGTCACAATTCTCTGGGCGTATTTGAGAAATTCGGCTTTCAAGGTTGATGGCGTTGATTACCATACTGCAGCTGATTTGACGGGCCAGGCCAATCATCTGGCTGCCACGATCAATGCCGATATCATCAAGCAAAAACAGGCTGTTGGTAACGGTGGATATAACGCGATCAAATTCGGCAAGACACACGAAAAAGTTTACAGTGAACTGACTACGGAGCACCCCATCGATCTTGTCAGGTATCAGGTTGCCAACTGCTATATGGGTCGTGCAGGTCTGATTAATTCCGGTGGTGCTTCTTCAGGAGAAGGCGACCTGGCCCAGGCAGTTAGAACCGCTGTGATAAACAAACGTGCGGGTGGCATGGGTATGATTTCTGGTCGAAAAGCATTTCAGCGACCTATGGCAGAGGGTGTAGAGTTGTTAAATGCGATTCAGGATGTTTATCTTGATGATAAGGTGTCGATTGCTTAAAGATTTTGATCTAAGCGCTTGGCTAAAAAGTTTATTAATTGAAGAAGTATGATGTCTGAAAAAGAAAATGAACTATTCAATGCTCCACACAGGTCGGAGTTCGAAGAAAAGCTACGTACAGTGGTATATATAGTCGGGACTTTAGCTGGCTTTGTTATTTTAATACTGGGTTTCCTGGTTCTTCAGAACCTGGTCGAATTTGCCTGGGAATTTCTTAATCAGCCTGGAACTATTGATAAGTTTGCACTGGCTTTTCAAAAAGACAGCAAACTGATAGACAGCATTGATATCTCATTTTTCAGGATGGCAGCCTGGTTACTGGTTATTCTGATGCTCCTGGTTATTGGCAAGGTAGGTGCCTGGATCATCGGTGCAGGCATCAACCTGGTCAAAAAATAATTTCGTGAAATGGCAGTTATTCAGTCAAAGGTATAGCTAGAATTCTAATAAAGTATTGTTTAAGTACACTTCTGTTGAACAATTTTACCAGCCAGGATTGCCTGGCTATTCTCTCAACCAGTTAAAACGTATTAGTTCAAACAGTTGAGGAAAAAACATGATTCCAGCAGACATCAAAGAAGGCGATATTATTTTTACCGCAATTCCCCACTTGTTATATAAAAAAGTGGCTGAAGGTACTGGTTCTAAATCTTCTCATGTAGGTATTATTCTAAAGGACAGTGCAGGGCAGTGGGTTGTCGCTGAGAGTGCAGTGCCGGTTTCAACCTATTGTCCTTTGAATAAATTTATCAACCGCAGTGAGCACGGCTGGTGCCGGATCAGGCGATTAAAGAAAAATTTAACTGACGAGCAGATTGCCAGTATTAAGCAGGAAGCTGAAAAACGAATGGGTATATTTTACCATCTTGGCTTTAAATATGAATCCAATCGACTTTTTTGCTCAAAGTTTGTTTACGAGGTTTTCGATGCTGCTTTGGGCATAGAGGTTGGTCAGCTGGAAACTTTTAGAGAACTGATCAATAAATTACCCGATACCCCGTTGTGGTTTTGGCGTATATGGTATTTTGGATTTATTCCCTGGAAAAGAATTACAGTGACACCCGCCAGTCAAATGAACGCAGATAATCTTTTCACCGTGTATGATGGCAATTTAACGAAAGAAACTTAAATTCGGTTCGCGGTTATCTTGAATTTGCCATTAGTTCTGCAAATGACTATTCTACGAAGAAAAATTATAAATACTTATACTATAACTATAAAACGAATAATCTCATAAATAATATTTATGATTTGAGGAGGCTGTATCTTGAACGACCAACAGGCAATGCCAGGTGACGAAGTTAAATTTTATCCAAAAATCCGGGAAGTCCCGGCGGTTGCACCCTTTACATGGCTTAAGAAAGGCTGGGGCGATATAAAAGCCTGTCCTTCAGGTAGTCTTTTTTACGGCTTGTGCTTTGTAGTTGGGGGTTATCTCATGGTCTTCGCTCTGAAAGATGCCCCTGAATACATTGCCGCTGTGATGACCGGGTTTCTGATAATGGGGCCTTTTTTGGCACTCGGACTCTATGAGCTCAGTGCACAGCATGAGAGGGGTGAAAAGTGTAATCTGCTTTCCTCAATGGTGGCCTGTCAAAAAAACATTGTCCAGATGGCATCCTTTACTGCTATTTTATTATTGCTTTATTTGTCCTGGGTGTGGCTTTCAGTGTTTTTGTTTGCCTTGTTTTACGAGGGCGAAATACCAACCCTGAATGAATTTCTCAGACACATTGTCATGACTGAACAGTTTGACTTCCTGTTTATCTATTTTGGTTTAGGCGCTGTGTTTGCATTGATTATTTTTGCAATCACATTGATAACGATCCCTTTAATCAAGGCTAAACAAATGGATGCTATTTCGGCAGCTGTTGCCAGCACTCAGGCGCTTTACAACAATCCTTATGCGATGATTGTCTGGTCTGGAATCATTGCGTTGATTTCGATATTTGGCATGCTGACCTTGTTACTTGGTACTCTGGTTGCCGGTCCACTTTTAGGACATGCCACCTGGCACGCAGATGAAACGCTGTTCTTTATATTTCTGGTTTCAGCATTTGTCTGTGTTGTATCAATTATTCTTCATGTTAGAAAACAGGCAAAAAAATATATCAATACGGCCATGATTTCAGGACTGATATGCGCGATATGTTTTATCTGGGTGTACTATGATCTTTAACTGTTTTCAATGTAAAGTGTCAGGTAACAAACCCGAAAGCTTTTCCAGTGAACCCAATTAAGACGGAAATTAGCAGTCATGTCGTCAAGCGAACTGAATCCTGGTATCGATATTTTCAAGCGCTTTTATCCTTTGTCGTACTTTGGTGATAAAGAAATCAGCAATATTGCGTCCAAGGCACGTTTAAACCAGATGGCTAAAGCCGACGTGTTGTTTAAGACCGGCTCCAACGACAGTTATGTGATTTATCTTATCCGGGGCCAGGTCAAGCTTAATGCCGCTACAGGGGAAGAATTTCTTCTCGATGCTAAATCTGACCAAGCCAAGTACCCGGTAGCCAACTTAAAGCCGAGGCGATTCACTGCGACAGTGGCTTCTGAGGATGCGTTACTGGCATTTATACCCGTCGAAATCATTGAAGGCTTCCTCTCCGAATCAAAGTCCAAAGCCCGCGTTGAAGAAAATGTCATCAATACCGAAGACGAAGACGATAAGATTTTGGATAGTGACTGGATGATGGCATTGCTGCAAACACCCATGTTTAGCAAAATGCCGACAGATCAAATAAAACAACTGTTTAAAACCATGGAGGAAGTTGAAGTCAAAGCTGGTGATGAAATCATCAGGGAAGGGGGCTTTGGTGGATATTATTTCCTTATAAAAAAAGGCGAGTGTGTAGTTTCAAAAAATAAGTATGGTAAAGAAGTTGTTTTAAACAAACTGTATCCAACCCAGGCTTTTGGCGAAGAAGCTTTGTTATTAAATTCTAAACGTTCTGCAACAGTCAAAATGGCAACTGATGGTGTTCTGATGCGTATTTCCAATAACAACTTTGCGAAGTTTCTTGGAAAGTATTTAATTAAATGGATTGATGAAGCAAACGCCAAAAATATTGTCAGTAAAGGTGCTGAGATACTTGATTTAACAGAAAATACCAACCCAAAAATAGATCTTGGTAAGGCAATCAAAATTTCGCCTTCATCGTTTCGCGATGAACTGGATAAACTTTCGAAAAAAGGCGGTTACGTCATAATTGCAGATTCAGACAAAAATGGTGCATTGGCATCGTATCTGATGAGTGCTCATGGACTGAGAGGTTTTGTGCTTAAAACAGGGAGATAAAAATAAAAAACCTTTACCGGTAAAATACAGGTAAAGGTTCAAATAAGGTTAAAATCTGCCAGCAGATAATCCCCGCGAACAACACTTTAATCGACAAGCCTTGTCGGTTTTTTTGTTACAGGCCGTTAAGAGTACAGCCATCTGAATTACAACCAATCCAATCAGATACCACATAGTCAGTTCTCCAAGTTAAGAAATGAACAAACAAAGTGTCTGGATTAAGTTGAAAACGCTCAATATCACCGGTATTCAATATACGTTGTGTGATATAGGCAGTAACTTAATCTAGAAATAAGCTTTAAGTTATTGTTTTTTATGGAAATATTAATCAAGCAATATCTGTAATAGATAATTGAATAGGGCTGGCCCAGGTGATATCTTTTTTATCATTTTTTTGAATAAAACGAACGATTTTACCAGTATGAATAGTGAAAGCATCACTGTTTAAATCAGGAATAATAGGGATTTCAACAGCAAAATGATCAGCTTCGGAACCATCAGACATTTTCATCGCTGCGCATTGGAGCTGAAGCCTTTGCGAACCCTGATCAATCATAACGCCGCGTTCCCAGGGTAAATAATTAAACCAGTCCAGTTCAGGATTCTCAATGACACAGATGATAATTTGTTTGCCGTCACTGATAACTTTGAATGCGCGGGCAGCAAAATATTTTTTTACATAGATAATATTTTCGCATCCGTTTACACCATCATCGCGAATCTCAATAAAGGTTTGTGATTCCTTTTTTGGGTCAATATAACGACGCTGTATGAATTCAGATAGCAGGGCCTGACCCTTGGCTTGATCTGGGTCGACGGGTTTAACTGCAAGTGTAATCTTATTGTCCATAAAACTCATTTTGGACTATTAGATCAAATATTTGAAGGAGAGAATGTACTGCGACTTGCCGATACCTAGTTCAATACAACATTTATC
>JARRJW010000072.1:0-7141 GCA_037388785.1 Gammaproteobacteria bacterium | reverse complement strand
CTTAGCGGTATCGATTTGTTAATACACTACAAAAAACGCTTACCAGAATCACTTGCCATTGCCTCTGATTTAGTTATAGTCATTTTAAAATTACAACAATATGGTAGCTCTCAATGTACGTAAAAAATCCTTTCGCTAATCGTCCTGCAATGTCTCCTGCCGAAAAAAGAGCCTTGGAAAGACGTCATCTTTTGTATTACCTGAGGGTTTGGGACACTGACGAAGACAAAATGATCGGTCATATTGCTGACGTATCTACCGATGGACTGATGTTGGTTGGCGAGCTAAAAATTGATATTGATAAGACTTTTAACTTGAAAGTCATGCTTCCCAATACATCAGAAGACGGTGATCCCGAGTCAATTCAATTCGTAGCCAAAAGTTGCTGGAGCAGTAACGATGTCAATAAACTGTTCTACGATACCGGTTTTCAGTTTGTAGACATCCCTGTAGAAACCAGTGAAAAACTTCAGAGTATTATTAAAGAATACTCTTTAAATTCTTGATTTTATTAATTAATTTTAAATAATTCTTTAAAGTTTTGGCTTGTTTGTTCAGCAATCTTATCGACTGAGGTTTCTCTAAGGTCTGCAATGTGTTCTGCTACTTTGGAAACATATTGCGGCACATTCGGCTTGCCTCTGTAAGGCACTGGTGCCAGGTATGGAGAGTCTGTTTCAATCAGCATTCTTTCCAAGGGCACTTTTTTAGCGACTTCTTTTAATTCCGTCGCATTTTTGAATGTAACAATACCTGAAAAAGAAATATAGAAGTCCATTTCCAATGCTGCCTGGGCCATTTCCCAGGTCTCTGTAAAGCAGTGCATGACACCCCCTACCTGCCTGGCATTTTCTTCCTGCAGAATGTTTATCGTGTCTTCCCTTGCCTCGCGCGTGTGAATTATCAGAGGTTTATCGACTTCCCTGGCCGCCTGAATATGACGTCGGAAACGCTGTTGTTGCCAATGCATATCGCCTTCGGTTCGAAAATAATCCAGACCCGTTTCACCAATGGCTACATTACTGGGTTCTGCGGCCAGTCGTATCAGTTCATCGACTTCTGGATCATGACCTTCCTGCTCGCACGGGTGAACACCAACCGACGTATAGATATTGTTAAATGGTTTAACAAGCTCCAGCATGGCCGGGTAATTTTCCAGATCAATAGACACGCAAAGCATGTCTGTTATACCGGCATCTTTGGCATTCATGACGAAATCCGCAAAATTTTCATTAAAGGGCTTCAAATCAACCCGGTCCAGGTGGCAGTGAGAATCAATAAACATCGTATTAAGTTAACATTTTCATTTCAGTTGGGTTTATTTTACGGAATTGGCCTGAGCTTAAAAAGCTACGCTTTTTGCAGAAATGATCGCCAGTCTTCCACTAGAGCCCGCATAACGACCAACATGCCGGGATCAGTGATCCTATTCAGTTCATTTGTGAGTGAGGATACAATAATGCTGATATCTTCAGCATCCAGATTTACAGGGTAAGATTCCTCGATGTTTCTGGTGCCGGCCATCAGGTTTTGAACCTTGAGAGCGACTGATGGATGTTGATGCTTTACAGCCTTGATAGTCAGGTCCAGGGCTGCCTGTGTCAGTTCAGGAGATGACAAGTCATTGCTCCTGATGCAATTACATTGTGTGAGTCTGTCTGTCCGAAGACAGCGAACCACCGAGATAACCTTCAATTTTATTACGAACCTGACCACCATCCTGGTCACTGAACTGAACACCTATTCCGGCTGCACGGTTACCTTCAGCGCCAATTGGTGTGATCCAGATAATTTTTCCGGCAACAGGTAATCTTTCGGCTTCTTCCATCAGGTTAAGCAGCATAAAGACTTCGTCACCAAGGTTATATTTTTTATTGGTAGGAATGAAAAGACCACCGTTTTTAACAAATTGCATGTAGGCAGCATACAAGGCATTTTTATCCTTGATGGTTAATGACAGAATTCCCTGACGGGCTTTAGGCGGTAAACTCATAATTTTCTTCTATTTATTAGCTGTACAGGTTACAAGTAGGTTTTCCAGTAATAAAACCGTGTTCAATTGTTTGTTAAGTAACTGGCGGGTTTTCAGTTGTTGCTGATAAATTACAAACAGCTGATTCACTGAAAGTATCTCTGCCAGTTTCTGCAGTCCCTTGACTTTATCACGGCTACTCAGATTTGCATCCACATGATTATACTTTAGCCGAATAATATCGATAACCCAAACCGTCATCCAGTAGATAATTAATTCCAGATTATTTTTTTGCCAGTTTTCTGCCACTTTCGAGGGATCGGTTTTGCCCAATATGACTTTGCCAAAATCAGCAAATACCTGGTCCCTGAGCTCAACCAGTGCCTCCCGATCAATCTGTTCTGCTTTTAACGGGGCATTTCCGGATATGGATAGCAATAACTCTGGTTTTGATTGTAATGGACGTGTCTGTAACCATTCCATGGCAATGTCATTTTCTGGTGTCGAAAAAGTAACCTGCTGGCAGCGACTGCGAATAGTCGCCGATAGCAGTTCGGGTTTGGAAGTGATTAAAATGATTAATGTGTTCGGTGAGGGTTCTTCAAGTGTTTTCAATAAACTGTTGGATGCCGCCCTGTTCATTCGGTCTGCATTCACGATCAGGTGAATCTTGAAGTCAGAAATATGGGATGTCAGGCTGTTTTTATCGGTTAATTCCCTGATCTGTTCCACCTTGATGGCCTTGCCCTGCTCTTCTGATTCAATCAGGTAAAAATCAGGGTGGGTTCTTGCTGAAAACAGCTGGCAGGCATTGCATTGAAAGCAGGCTTGATCATCAACAGGATCATGGCATAACAAGTACTGACTTAAAGTGACAGCAAACTGTTGTTTGCCTACTCCTTCAGGGCCACTGAATAACATGGCATGTGGAAGACGCCCGGCTTTAACGGCTGCAATTAATTGCTGCCAGTGATCAGAATGCCATGGCAATAACTCACTTTTTGTTTGATCAGTCATGCTTAAGGTATTCCTGCATCACGATCTGAATCTGATGCTGGACTTTATCCAGTGCCTGGCTGGCATCGATGACTTTTACCCTTTCAGGTTGGTTTTGGGCTATGTCCAGATAGGCATGTCTGACATTTTCAAAAAACTGTAATTTTTCAGATTCAAAACGGTCGGGTTCCGAGCGGTTTTTAGCCCTGGCCAGTCCTGTTTCGACCGGCAGATCCAGAAGTAACGTAAGGTCTGGCCTCAGGTCACCCTGTACCCAGCTTTCAAGCTGCGCAATACGTTGGTGATCAATATGTCGTCCCCCGCCCTGATATGCATATGTGGCATCTGTGAAACGGTCGCACAGGACCCAATGGCCTTTATGTAAAGCCGGTATAATGACCTGGTGAAGATGTTCCGAGCGAGCTGCAAACATTAACATTAATTCAGTATCGTCAGACATACCGGTATGTTTGTGTCCCAGCAGTAGCTCACGCAATTCCTCACCCAGTTGCGTACCCCCTGGCTCACGAGTAAAAATGACTTCCCTGCCCGACTTTTCCAATAAATCTTTGATAAACGCCAGGTTACTTGATTTACCTGCGCCCTCGCCGCCTTCAACTGTGATGAATCTGCCTGTCATTTTTTTAACTGGTACTTTCTGACCGCCTGGTTATGTTCTTTTAATGTTTTCGAAAAGTAGTGTTCACCGGAGCCATCAGCTTTAGCGACAAAATACAGATATCCTTCTTCCTTGGGATGCATAACCGCCTCTATTGCTGCAGCACCCGGCATACTTATTGGAGTAGGCGTAAGGCCTTTATGCACATAGGTGTTGTATGGCGTATCTTCACGTAAATGTTTTCTTTGTATATTACCCTGATAGCGCGAGCCCATGCCATAAATCACAGTGGGATCTGTCTGCAGTTTCATATTCTTTCTTAAACGGGTCATAAAAACACCGGCAATTAATGGTCGCTCATGAGCCGCTCCTGTCTCTTTTTCAACAATTGATGCCAGGGTAAGTGCTTCATACGGGGTTTTTATTGGCAGCTTTTCATCACGATTTTCCCAGGCGGTAGCAAGGGTGTTCTGGAGCGCCTGGTGTGCCTGTTGTAAATATTGTAGATCCGTTGTCTGCCTGGAAAAACTGTAAGTATCAGGCAGAAACTGTCCTTCGGGGTGAAGACCCTTGCTGCCAATTTTTTCCATGATCTCCTCATCTGAAAGATCATTAAGCGTCTGGATCAAAACCGGGTTATCACTCAAGGCAATACGCACTTGGGAGAATGTCCAGCCTTCAATAATGGTGAGCTGATGCAGAACAACTTTTCCCTCAATAAACTGCTTGATCAGATCAAGCACAGTACTGTTGTTGGAAATACGATACTCACCCACTTTTATCGAGCCATGTTCATTTAACCTGGCATGGGCTTTGAGGTAATAAGCGTGAGGAAGCCAACCACGTTTGACAAAATCATCTGCAATTGAATTAATGGAATCACCCGGCTTGATTTCATAAATCATCTGTTCTTCTTCAAGGTCGACAGTCGACAGATGAAAACGATGATAGCCGAGTAAAGCCCAGGCACAGATGAAACTGATAATAATGACACTGATACCCATCAGTTCACTGAACAGGTCACTACGCATAGACATATTGCATAACTTCCTGGTAAAGCTCAACGGGCCAATTGTTCTGGTCAAGTTGTACTGATTGAAACCTGGCAACAGGCTGGATAGGCCTGACTGAATTGGTTAAAAAAATTGCTTCGGCTGTTTTTAGGTCATTTATCGTCATTGGACCGATTTCAATGGGGATACTCATTTCCTTGGCTAATTCTATAATTTTTTCACGCGTGACGCCTTTAATGCCACACAAATCAAGATTCGGGGTGAGCAGTTTTTGATTTTTCCAGATGAAAATATTGGATGAAACTGATTCGATGATTAGACCATTCGGATTAAGTAAAACACAGTCAGAATAATGTTTTACATAACATTCATGGCTGGCCAATACCTGCTCTAAACGATTCAGGTGCTTGATACCGGATAAGTGGCGGTTTTCACTGAGTGTCGTTTCACAGATATCCAGACGCTCGACAAGATAATCTGAATAACTTTCTGCAAACTTATGTTCAGTAATAGAGATTATCGTTGATACTGTTGGTTTGACAGGTGGTGCATAACCGCGATCAGATGGCCCACGAGTTACTATAAGCTTGAGTATTGCCTGCTGGAATTTCTTTGAATGATCAACAATTGAACGCTTGAGGTTTTCTATGTCGATGGCTGGAAATTGGAGACGATTCAGGCCGGATATCAGCCTTTCAATGTGAAGTTCCAGAAAAACCGGCAAGCCTTTGTTGATGGCAATGGTTTCAAACAAGCCATCACCGTATTGCAGCCCCCTGTCCTGGATATTGATCAGGTCTGTGACAACGCCATTGACTATATTAAGGCGTTTGCAGTCATCCATGCCGGGTCTTCAGTTACAGGTGAGAACGATCAATCCTGAAAACGGGTGAATACCAGTGAGCCATTTGTACCGCCAAAGCCAAATGAATTGGATATAGCAGCACTAATGGGTCTTTCCTGTGCAGTGTGGGCTACATAATCGAGATCGCAGCCTTCATCCGGGTTGTCCAGGTTGATTGTTGGTGGGGCAACCTGGTCACGTATCGCCAGAATCGTGAAAATAGCTTCAGCACTACCGGCTGCACCCAGCATATGGCCAGTCATTGATTTGGTCGAACTGACGCAAAGCTTATACGCATGATCACCGTAGGTACGCTTGATACCGTTTGATTCGGCAATATCACCTGCAGGTGTAGAAGTACCATGGGCGTTAATGTAATCAATTTGATCAGGGTTCAGGCTGGCATCTTCAAGCGCGAGCAGCATACAGTCACTGCCGCCTTCACCATTGGGCGACGGAGATGTCATGTGATAGGCATCTGAATTCATTGCAGAACCTGCCAGTTCAGCATAAATGCGCGCACCACGAGCTTTGGCATGCTCAAGTTCTTCCAATATCACTACACCTGCGCCATCAGAAAGAACAAAGCCATCACGGTCTTTGTCCCATGGACGACTAGCTGCCTGTGGATCATCATTTCGTGTAGAAAGCGCACGGGCAGCGGCGAAGCCACCGAGTCCTGTTGGTGATGTCGCCATTTCAGAACCGCCGGCAACCATAACATCAACGGTACCATACTGAATCATACGTCCTGCTTCAGCGATGTTGTGGGCACCAGTTGAACAGGCTGAAACTATCGATATATTGGGACCTTTCAGACCTCTCCAGATTGAGAGGTTGCCAGCAACCATATTGATGATGTTGGCCGGCACAAAGAAAGGCGAGATTTTTCTCGGACCACCTTTCAGGTATGCTGCATAACCGGTTTCGATTCCAGTTACCCCACCGATTCCGGAACCAATGGCAACACCGATGCGCTTGGCATTTTGATCGCTTACTTCAAGGCCTGAATCATCAAGGGCATCCATTCCAGCAGCGATACCGTACCACTGGAACGGGTCCATTTTTTTAAGGTCTTTTTTGGTAAAATAAGGTTCGTGGTCAAAGTCATAAATTGGACCACCAAAACGAGTCGTGAAATCATCAATAGGAAAATGTGTTATCGGCTGTATACCACTTTTGCCAGCCAAGATATTTTCCCAGGATTTTTCAAATGTCACACCCACGGGAGATACCATACCAAGCCCCGTGACGACTACTCTTCTTTCAGACATAAAAAGCCTCTCGTTGAGTTGCTGCTAAAGAAAAACCGCCCAGTCATGTAAAGACTGCCAGCGGTTTCTATCGGTCTAAGAGAACCAGGTATTAGCCAATATTGGCGTTGATATAGTCAACAGCCAATTGCACAGTGGTAATTTTTTCTGCTTCTTCATCTGGAATTTCAGTTTCAAATTCTTCTTCTAACGCCATAACCAGCTCGACGGTATCCAGAGAGTCAGCACCAAGATCGTCTACAAAAGAGGCTTCGAGAGTGACTTCTTCTTCTTTTACACCCAGTTGCTCAATAACAATCTTGCGAACGCGTTCTTCTATACTCATGTTTTATTTTTCCTTCAAAAATAATAATGATTCACCTTAGTGGTGGAATGGTATTCTAGACATATTTATCTGAATATCAAAGCATTCCAGCCGTTTTT
>JARRJW010000071.1:0-17551 GCA_037388785.1 Gammaproteobacteria bacterium | reverse complement strand
AGTAACCAGTTTACCTGATCAAAACCGTATGTCTCGGGGTTGATATCAGGACGAAAGCTAAATCGTTCTGCACTGCCAAGCAGATGAATGCGTCCCATAAATCTGCCTATCCAGCCGAGGTTTTCTGCGGCATCGAGTTCTGGCCAGCGTCCCCCGGAGCGTTTGAATAAAGCAAAACGGAAGCCTTCATGATGAAAAAGGGTTTCGCCGTTAAGTTTTATTGGTGCGATGACAGGGATTTCATGATTTGCCAGGTCAAGGCTGAACTGATGTTCTTCAAGAATCTGATCGTCGCTCCAGCGTTGCGGACGGTAAAATTTGGCAATCACTGGAGGCTGGTCATTGATGCCGATTTGGATAACCCGGTTTTCATAACTATTCAAATTAAACAGACTACCATTGACATCAAAGCCGGCATTCTCAACAGCATCCAGAATCAGGTCAGGTGACAGTTTTTCGTAGGGATGACTCATGAAATTAACTGCTTCTTTTTAAGTGCCTGTTCAAGCTTTTTGGGCTGGAAACCATCTACCTCTTCTGCATGAAGTGTTTTGTCTGCTTGCAGTTTGGACACTTGCTGGATGTGAAGATCGTCACTTTGACCGTTTTATTCATGGGGATATCTTAAAGCTTTTCCACATTTTTATCGCGAGACGCGAGAACCTTCCACTGTCGCTTACGAAAAAAACGATGCAAAAGCTCTGGGTTATTGTTCAGGGTTTGAATCAAGTATTAAAGCTTTCGTTTCTCTGAGACGCTGTAAATACATCCCAGTGAAATGTGGAGTTTAATCTGGGGTCGATCCAATGCGTTTTAATTGGAAGTCAAAAGTCTCTCGGCCTCGAGGTATTTTTCAGCGGTTTTCTCGATGATTTCATCAGGTAAAACAGGGGCTGGTGGGGTTTTATCCCAGTCCAGCGTTTCCAGGTAATCTCGCACAAACTGCTTGTCAAAACTTGGTGGGCTAATTCCAGGCTGATATTGGTCAGCCGGCCAGAAACGCGAGGAATCCGGAGTCAGCATTTCATCAATAATGTGTAACGTACCATCTTCATCCAGGCCAAACTCAAACTTGGTATCGGCAATGATAATGCCACGCGATAAAGCGAACTCAGCGCATTCCGCGTAAATATTTAAACTTACATCGCGTATCTGTATGGCCAGGTCAGCGCCAATCAACTCAGCAGTCTTGTCAAAATCGATATTCTCATCATGCGCTCCGACATCGGCCTTGGTGGAAGGAGTAAACAGCGGCTCAGGCAGTTTATCCGCCATTCGGAGTCCATGAGGTAAGTCAATACCACAAACCTGACCGGTTTTTTGATAATCTTTCCAGCCAGAACCAATAATGTAGCCGCGTACAATGGCTTCCACGGGCAAGGGTATAAGTTTTTTGGCCACCAGGGCCCGGTCACCAAGCTGATTCCGTGTTGCCTCATCAGTGATTACATCTTCGATAGGGATCGCTGATAAATGATTGGGAATTATGTCTTGAGTACGCTTAAACCAGAAATTGGCAACCCGGGTTAAAACTTCACCTTTGCCAGGTATCGGCTGAGACATAATCACATCAAATGCTGAAAGTCGGTCAGTGGTGACAATAAGCATATGTTCTTCATCGATGTCGTAAATATCACGCACTTTTCCGCGGCTGATCAATGGAAGATCGGGAATATTGGATTCAAAAAGTGCATTCATATTGTTATTACTCATGAAGAATAGTGATTTATCAACAAATTCTATTATATCCTTTACATATTCACAGATGGAAATGCATTCATAATGTCAGAACAAAACCACGGGTCTGAGTACCTGGATAAATTCAGAAAAGGCAGTTTTACATCGGCACTGCGATGGCACAACCTGGATGAACTTTGGCAGGTGCTGCGGAAAAATGTTTGTGATGACTGGTATCTGTATGCGATTGGCAGTCCTGTGCCTGAAAAGCCTTCCAAACATGAGGATTTGCTGGTTTTCATCGACAAAATTGATGAACTGCTTCGTAAGGATCATGAAGAAGACTACTGTGGCATTGTTTATGCCGATGACCTCAAGGTACCGACCATGGTAAAAATATTCGATCCTCACAACCTGGGGGTGACTTGTGGCTATAGTGATAATCCTCCGCTACCAGGCTGGGTCATCAGTAAACTTCCACCGGTTGACCTGGTAACCAACCAGGTGATTGCAAATAACCGAAAAAAATGGTGGCAAAGGCTGTTTTCCTGAATAAACAGCCTGGGCAAAAACAGGGGTTTCATTAAATTGAATAAAAACCCTTTAAATTAGTCAGGAATATCTCCACGGATTTTGGTAAAATTTTTTCAGTTTAACGAACTTTTGAAGTGATATGAGCGAACCAAACAAACAACAACAGGCTATGGCAGACATTTCCAGGGCCGTAGTAAGCCTGCTTGAGTCCTGGGAACTTAACACACATGACATGCAGAATATGTTGTGTCTGCCGGAAAATTACAGGGCACGTAAATTTAACCAGCTCAGGGAAGGTCGTGAATTATTGCCTGATGATGAAAAAGTGCTGCGTCGTGCCGGTTTCCTTTTGAGAATTTCGGATGCGCTCAGAACAACCTACCCCCTGAACCCGGAAATGGCCGGGCGCTGGATCAGAATGCGCCACCGCCGGTTTCGTCAGAAAACTCCTCTCGATATGATTCTAAAAGAAGGCGAAACTGGGCTGATAGCCGTTCTGTCAGAACTGGACTGTACTTTTTCCTGGGACATGACAGGTTCAGTTGCGCCTAAATCGAGAGCCTGAATCCTGAATACGGGTCAGCAGCATCAAGGCTTACTCACTGACGTTCAACAGATCAAAAAAAGGCCGGGCTTTATCGCGCGTTTCCTGAAACTCCTGGTCTGCTTCTGAATCTGCCACGATGGCTCCTCCGGCCCAGAAGTTGAGTTTGTTCTCATTCACTGTCATGGTTCGAATAGCGATATTGGTATCCATATTGCCGCTGTAACTGATATAGCCTATAGAGCCGCAGTAGATGGACCGCCTGTTTTTTTCGAGTTCACTGATTATCTCCATGGCCCGCTTTTTCGGTGCTCCTGTGACAGAGCCACCCGGGAAGCAATGAAACAGTAAATCCAGTGCTGTATTGCCATCATCAAGTTCTCCTGTCACCGTGCTGACAAGGTGATGCACGGTTGGATAAGACTCCACCTTAAACAGCTCAGGCGTTTTGATTGAGCCAATCTTGCAGGTTTTTCCAAGATCATTGCGAAGCAGATCGACGATCATCAAGTTTTCAGCCCTGTCCTTGGTGCTGTCTGATAAAGCATGTTTCAGTAAATCATCTTTTTCAGCATTTTTACCGCGGGGACGGGTCCCCTTGATTGGTCGGGTTTCAACCTTGTTGTCTTCCAATTTCAGAAAACGCTCGGGTGATGCGCAGAGTATTTTGGCGAATGGAAAGTTAAGATAAGCGCCAAAAGGTACCGGGTTGTTTTTTCTTAGCAACCTGTAGCTGGCCCAGGCTGAGCCAGTGTGTTTGGCAAAAAAACATCGTGCATAATTAATCTGGTAACAGTCGCCGTCAAGCAGGTACTGTTGAATACGTTTGAATGCTTTTGTGTAACTGGTCCGGTCGGTATCAGTATGCAGTTTTTCAATGGCCAGAGGTGTATCGTCATATATTGCGCCGGTGATCAGGTAGGCTTTAATTTGCTGGAGCAAGGCCTGTGATTGATCATTGTCTGTCTGGCTGAAGAAGAAAGATTTTTGTTTCAGATGATCAGTGATTACGGTCCAGTCATAGATGCCGACTGCCAGGTCGGGAATGGCTCCAATGTCTGTTGTTTCATGGGAGAGGCTATTTTCGCTAAATAGATCATAGCCAAAATAACCCAGTGCACCTCCATTGAAAGGCAACTCATCAATCTGTACAGTTTTGCGCTTAAGCTGTTGTTTGATTAATTCAAAAATCGCTGCTTTGCTATAGGTTGCTGGCTGGTTTTTATGGGTAATCTGAACGGTGCCCCGGCTCACGGTGAAACTGACAAGCGGGTCAGCAACCATGATGTCATATCGGCTGTTCTGATTGCTAAAGCTCCCACTATCCAGTAATTGGGCCCAGGGAAGTTTTTTCAAAAATGAAAAAACCAGCTCAGGCGTTTTCTGGTAACTGATTTCATGCAGCAGATAATCAGACATTAATGAAATCCAGTCTGGAAATAAATTTTTTCATTGGCCGGTCATATTCAACAGGATATTTTTACAAAGTTTACCTGAACCGGAGAGCTGTTTGACGAGTATTGTCATGGACTGTGAGGAATTTAGCCAAAAATTAGATGTGGACCCGTTCTCAAATGAGCCAGGTTTTATTGAACATGCCAGCTCCTGTAAACAATGCAATAAGCGTTACCTTCAGCAGTTAGACCTCGACAGGCGTTTGAGCGAGGCGATTAAGCAGGAAAATAGCGGTAACTTGAAGCAGAAAATTGTTTGTACCTACGCTCAACAGCAAACTGACCGAAAGAAAAAAATTTTCAGGACAGGGTGGTTTGTTGCCATGGCAGCCATGACGTTCATCGCCTTTCTGGGTGTGAAAATGTATCAGAATTTTTCACTGAATAATTTTGTTCTTGCGCATATCGATCATGAGATAGAACACCTTCAGGATACTGGTAGAGTGGACTCGGTGCATCTGGATGATTTCTACCAGGCGTTTGACAGTGAATTTCTGAAGTTGCTACCAGACGTGGTCTATGTTGAGAAATGCTGGATGAGAACCGGTTTCGGTTTGCATCTGATCGTTTCAGGCAAGCAGGGGCCGGTGACAGTTTTGCTTATGCCAAATGAAATGGTTGAAATGGTCCAGGCAGTTAAGTCGACAACATTCACCGGGAAAGTTTTTCCACTGGGGCAGGGAAGTATTGCGCTGGTGGGATATCCCGGTGAAGCAATCGACATGCTGGCCGGGCGGCGTTTCACGGATGATATCAAAAATATCCGGTGTAAGAATGTAACGACCAATAATCGCCATGTTGGAAGGTGCGTCTTCCGGTTGAGGCTTTTCCACCATGTCGTTGATTACAAATATGTTTTCTTCCAGCTGAGAAGCTGCAATAACACCATATTTGGAGGTTTCATCCTGCGGGACTTCTTCAATAGCGACAACGCTGCAACGGTATTTTTCATAGACTTTGCGCAACTGCGTCAGCACGCTGTCTCCACCAGTGTTGACGCAAAGGTCGTCAGCCAGGACGACGGCAAAAGGTTCGGGGCCAATCAATGTTTCGCCAGTCAAAATGGCGTGGCCCAGACCCTTCATTTCAATCTGGCGGGTGTAGGAAAAAGTGCACTGGGTCAGTAAAGAGCGGATATCCTCGAGGTAGTCCTCTTTACTGGTACCAACGATCTGGTGTTCAAGTTCGTAGTTGATATCAAAGTGGTCTTCAACTGCGCGTTTACCCCGGCCGGTGACAATAGCAATCTGGTGGATACCGGCACTGACGGCCTCTTCAACACCGTATTGGATCAGTGGCTTGTTAACTATCGGTAAAACCTCTTTGGGCATGGACTTGGTTGCGGGAAGAAACCGCGTACCATATCCGGCCGCAGGGAAAAGACACTTTCGAATATTCGATGGGTAACTCATTTTTTCATTTAGTCCTTTAGTTTCCATGTGGGTTCATTGTCCGGTGTTATAAGACACGAATCAAGTAGCCATAGCCGTGCGTCATCAGCATCCTGGTAAAACCAGGCCGCTGCCGAACCCAGGCGGAAGCTATAGCCCCAGGCATCCATCTCCTGCATAAGCTGTTCAGGGCTGTTGCCAGTGACTTGTCCAGACAAAAGAATTTGCAGGTAACAGACAGCATTTTCCTCGTCATAATCCCCGCCAGCATCAGTATGCAGCGCCTGGCGACGCTCGGAGTCCATGCAGATGAAATGGCAAGCCTCGTGCAATGCGGAATGTACGGGAGTATCGGCCCTGACAAACAGGGTGTCTGCAATTAAGCCAGCCTCACTGTCACCCCAGTGAGAGCCTGGAATTACGCCCTCTTTTTTGATGGTTTTAAGATGAAGCTTATAGCGCGAAAGCAGCTCATTCAGACTTTGATCGGGAATATGTTCGATACACTGCACAACGAAGAGAGAAGCCATTAAAAGATATGATGTATTTTACAAGAAATTAATGACTCGTGTTTTCAAAATCCTGGTAAATCATCAGATTCACATTCGCTTAACAGTCTTTGATTTGCAAGCTGGTGGAAATTGGGTAAGCTTTGAAAAACCAAAAAAATCAATACAACCAAAGGAGATAACAGATGAAAACAATTTCCCTGGCAGGACTGATCCTGTCTCTTGCTGTGTCAGGTGCTTTTGCTGCTGATAATCAGTCTTTGCAAGACGAGGGGCGTGCTAACGCGATGAAACTGGGCAAGTCCCTGAAAATGACCTTGCAAAGCGCGATGAAATCAGGTGGTCCTGTTGCGGCGGTCAAAGTCTGTAATAGTACGGCCTCGCCGATTGCTGAAAAAGTTACAACAGAAACGGGTTGGGCCGTTGGCAGAACCAGTTTGAAGTTGAGAAACCCGGATAATGCTCCTGATGAATGGGAATTGGCTGTGCTTAACAAGTTTGAAGAGCGAAAGGCTGCTGGCGAATCACCCAAAACTCTTGAGTACGGTGAAACCGTCATGGTTGATGGTAAGGAAACTTTTCGCTTCATGAAAGCAATTCCAACCGGTAAAGTTTGTATGAATTGCCATGGTGGTGACCAGGTCAAAGCTGAAGTGGCTGAATTGATTAAGCAATTATATCCGGATGATAAAGCCCGTGGTTATAAACCCGGTGATCTGCGCGGTGCCTTTACGTTGAGCAAGACACTATAGCGACTCATCCGGCATTTTCATGTTCCAGGTGCAAGGTTTTCATCATGCCAGTCTGATTGTCAGTAATGTTGACAAATCATTACAGTTTTACCATGACATCCTGGGTATGCAGGTAGATGAAAATCGCCCTGATCTGGGTTATCCCGGAGCCTGGCTTAACTTGGGAGAACTGCAGGTACACCTGCTTGAGCTGCCCAACCCGGACCCACTTGAAGGCCGGCCTGCGCATGGGGGTAGAGACCGGCACCTGGCATTTCATATCAACGATTTAGATCTTTTGGTTGAAAAACTATCAGAAAATAACATTGTATTCACGACCAGTCGTTCTGGTAGAAAAGCATTATTTTGTCGGGATCCTGATCAAAATGCGCTAGAATTTATCGAACAATAACTAAATTAGATGCAGCAATAAGCGGAGTTTCAGGGGAAGTAGTGATGAAAGTAATAAGAAAAATAATGTCTGTTAAAGTTCTTCTGTTGGCTAGCCTGTTTATCTTTAGTTCTTCGGTATTTGCCGGTGGCGACGCACCAGCACCCTTATATACCAAAGTGATTGAAGATGCTGATTATAATCAGACATTGGACACTCTAAAGGATGTTATTGCTGGTAAAGGCATTAGTATTGCTCATACTTTACCGCCAGCTGAAATGCTGGGGCGAACAGGTCCTGCATTTGGAATTAACGACCCGGTCCTGAAAGATGGAGAAATGGTTGAATTTTGCAGTGCCAAAATTTCACATCAGCTAATCCAGGCTAATTTTGAAAATATTACGCTTTGTCCTTTTGCAATCAGTGTTTATGTTTTAAATGCCGACCCTGACAATGTCAGGCTGACATTCAGAAAACCCTATGTGCTGGATGAGGCTTCAAAACAACCCGTCGAAGACATGACTAAGTTGTTGATAGATATTATTCAGGAAACATCCGAGTGGTGAGTTAGCCGATTTATTTTGGAGAAAACCATGTTTCGATTCCCATTTTTTATAATGGCGATGTTTATCCTTTCAACCTCTCAGGCCAATGATGTGATTACTACACGTAACGTCGGAATGGAAATGGCCCGTGATCTGGCTAACGAGGCCGTTATGGCTTGTCGAGAACAGGGCTACCAGGTTTCTGCGGTGGTGGTCGATCGTAATGGTATTACCAGAGCGCTGCTCCGGGATGACCTGGCAGCACGGTTTACCATGCAGATAGCCGAGGAAAAGGCTAATGCTGTTGTCATGTCAGGAATAAAATCAGGAGACTTTCGTCGCAACCGGGCCGATATCAGGCCAGAACTGAATCATATTGATGGACTTATCATCATGGAGGGAGGCTTGCCGATAACCTCAGGTGGCAGCAGGATTGGTGCGATTGGTGTCAGTGGCGCTCCCGGTGGCGACAAAGATGAGGTTTGTGCGCAAATGGCACTCGATGCCATGTCTGAACGACTAGAATTTGCCGATTAGTTAGATTAACAGCCCCGTTCAGCTTACATTCAGCAACAGCTTCTTACACTTACCATTAAGCCGGAATGATTCGGCGAAATGATTAAGGAGAAGTCAAATGATTAAGCTGAAACTGAAAAAATATCTTGTAACACCACTGGTTTTAATTGCACAGAAACACTCACACAAGCCTTATGGTTTAGTGACTATTCGTAAACAATATTCCAACTGGCGAGGTAATGGGCATGGATATGGCCATAAGTACGGAAAGGGGCATGCAAAGGGCCACCACCATAAACCGGTTAAATATGTTTATGTGCCAGTCTCTAAACATCGCCATCACAACTATGACCATCACTCTGGTTACAGCCTGAAATATTTTGGCGATAATTTTTCTATCGGCCTGAGACAATGGCATTGATAACCAGCCGGTCAAAAAACAGAAAGATTGACCTTTACACATAATACCCGTCTCATACGGGTATTATGAAGTATCAGCAAAACCTGCTTGTAGGTGCATTACTGGTAGTTGTCGCCGAATTCTGCATGGCTTCCATGGGGGCTCTGGTTAAGTTGCTGGGCGAGACCATGCCAAACGAGATGGCGGTTTTTGCCCGTAACCTTGCCGGACTGCTGGTGCTTCTGCCCGTATTGCTTACACGGCATGATTTTTCCCTAAAAACCGATTGCCTGCATTTACATCTACTGCGATCACTGGCAGGGCTGTCAGCCATGTACTGCTTTTTTTACGCGATAATTCATTTACCGCTGGCTGACAGCATGTTGTTGAAGATGACGGCACCATTGTTTATGCCGGTTATTGCAATAATCTGGTTAAGCGAAGGTATTTCACAGTGGACAGTGCTGGCTTTGCTGCTAGGTTTTGCCGGGGTATGGGTGATCCTGGACCCAACCGGTGAAACCAACTGGGCCATGCTTGTCGGTATTGCCGGTGGTTTTCTTGCCGCGGTAGCGAAAGTCTCCATTCGTCGCTTGTCGCGCACGGAACCAAACCTGCGGGTTGTCACTTACTTTGCACTGGTAGGGGCCATCGTTTCAGCTGTACCGGCTGTTTTCAGCTGGAAGACGCCTGATATTAATGGCATCTGGCTGATGGTTGCAATAGGCTTGGTCGGTACCCTGGGACAACTGGCATTAACGCGTGCCTACAGTATTTCTAACGCGGGCAAAGTCGCTCCACTGACGTATTTTTCTGTAATTTTCGGTGGTATTTACGGTTTTGTTTTCTGGGGCGAAATTCCACAGCAACAGTTTATCATTGGCTCTTTGATGATTGCCGTTGCCGGTCTGCTAACCATTCAGAAACCTGTCAGGCAAAAGCCGCTGCCGGATACGCTCTAAGTTGCACGAATGAAAAATCCGGCGCTAAAAATAATCATGTCATTCGGTGGTACTTTAGGCATTTCTGTATAATTGTGGATTATTTTTTCTCATGGTGGCCGCCGAACTGGAAGCGCATCGCAGAAAGTAATTTGTTGGCAAATTCTGACTCATTGCGCGAGCTGAAACGTTCATACAGGGCGGTAGTCAGTAATGGTGCCGGTGTGCCTGTTTCTATTGCAGCCTGGCAGGTCCAGCGACCTTCGCCAGAGTCTGATACTTTTCCTCCAAAATCTGTCAGATCAGCATCATCCTGAAGAGCCTGGGCTGTCAGGTCCAGCAGCCATGAAGAGATGACGCTACCTTTTCGCCAGACCTCGGCAATATCTGCTACATCAAAGTCATACTGATAGTAGCGGGCATTTTCCATTGGCGCTGTTTCAGCGTCCGCTGCACTTTCCTGTTTGCCGACACTAGCGTGTTTCAGCAAGTTAAAGCCTTCAGCGTAGGCAGCCATCAGTGCATACTCGATACCATTGTGAACCATTTTGACAAAATGCCCTGCACCCGATGGTCCGCAATGCAGGTAACCCTGTTCAGCGGTTGATTTCGCCTCAAAGTTTCCGGCTGGTGCCAGGCTTTTAAAAATGGCGTCAAGATACTGAACCTGATCGCTTTCGCCACCAATCATCAGGCAGTAGCCGCGTTCAAGCCCATAGACTCCACCACTGGTTCCCTCGGCATGATGAATATCATCGCGATAATTTGAATTGCCGCCGTCTATAATCGTATCACCGGGCTCCATCACAGGGATCAACTGTACGATAACTTTGTCGACAATAGCTGCGGGCACCATAATCCAGATGTTTCTGGGTGTTGTCAGTTTCGAACAGAGGTCTTGCAGGCTGTCAGACGGCGTTGCACCTTTTTTGGCAAGTTCTTCCACCGATGCAGGATTAGTGTCAAAAACGACGCATTCATGTCCATCATTTAGAAGGCGCTGAACCATGTTGGCTCCCATTCTGCCAAGTCCCACCATACCCAGTTGCATTGCAGTCTCCCGAATTAAAGTCATGTAATGCATCTAGCATAGCGACCTTTTAAAAAGATCTCCTGTTTTTTTCAAAGCGGTATGGTATTTTTTCTGTGATTGGTTTAACAGTTTTGTTGACAACATTTGACACAGATCATAAGGTTTTTCTGTCGATAGCCGATAAACTCAGGTACCAGAATATTTCATTGAGTCGTTGCGGCCTTGGTGGCCAAAGAGTATTTTCCAGTTGTACCTGAAAATTGATACAGTCATCTTAATTGACTGTAACAGAGCTTCGAAATGTCTATATTTAAAAACAGCTTATGGATTATTTTTGCCGGTTTTATCATTCAGGCTTGCAGCTATGGTGAACGGCAAGTCAGCGTCTATAGCTGTGATGAAAATCTGTTGATTTCTGATTGTAAGTGGCAGGGACAGTTATTTACCTGCGAGCTTGAAAACCGCTCTGCCGATAATTATCCTGGGGTGCCCATATGGAAATACGACAGTCAGGGTAACCTGACTGAAAAAGCCCCCTATATTTATGCCGCAGCCATACCTCCAGGGCAGAAACGAAGGGAAAGGTTGCCTGTTACCAAGTACAACAAGGATGCAACCGTCAAAGTGGTTTTTTGTCGTAATCAACCGGTTGAATGAATAGTATTAATTAATGAACCTCTATACAGATTGTATCTGCTGCTAATCAAAAGGATTTTTTATGACCTACCACATTCTGACCCCGAATATTTTAAAGTCATTTTATCCGTTAAACAGTCTTCAGGATGAAGAGATCAACCTGCTTTTGCAGAAAACCCAGATAGAAAACATTCACAGGGGAAATACGATATTCAATCAGGGAGCCGACGACTCGGATGTAATATATCTTATCAGTGGCAGTGTAAGACTGGAATCTGATAGCGGTGCCCAGTTTATTCTTGAGTCAGATTCGGAGCAGGCAATTTATCCGCTGGCAAATATTAAACCCAGGAATTTTTCTGCCTTCGGGCATTCCGACAGTGCTTCAATTGCCCGCTTGCCAACCAAAACTATCGAATCGTTAATCTTTAATCTCGATAAAGATAAATTGTGGATGTCAGGGGGTATGGCGCCCGAAACTGAGAACCGCATACTCGACAGTGAGTGGATGATGGCGATGAAAAAGACGCCGCTGTTCAGTAAGTTCAATGAAGATACCCTCAGTGAGTTATTTCATGTCATGGAGGAAGTGGCGTTTAAATCCGATGAAACCGTTATCAGGGAAGGTGACGAAGGTGATTACTTTTATCTTATCAAAGAGGGAAAATGCCGTGTCACCAGTGGTATGGGAATCAATCAAACCGTATTAGCTGAATTCGGCCAGACCGACTCTTTCGGAGAAGATGCACTGTTAACCAAGAGTCAGCGAAATGCCACTGTGACTATGATTGAAGACGGGGTTTTGATGCGACTATCAAAAGACGACTTCGATCATTTTATGTTTCAGCCGCTGGTTCAATGGATAAATTCCTCTGATGCCAGGCAGTTATTAAAAAATGGGGCTACCCCTGTTGATATCAGGTCTGATGCAAACAGGCGCAATACCATAAAAAACTCCATTTTTATTCCCTTGCGGCTACTCAGGGAAAAACTTGTCGAACTGGATAAAGACAAAAAATACCTGATTCTCTGTGATAATAAAAAAGAAGCGGCCGTTTCTTCTTTTCTTTTCAGTAAATACGGATTGGACGGTTATATTCTCCGGGGAGACAACGCACCAAAATCGAAATAATCCCTTTGACATCCATTTATTTGGTTGTCTTTTTATTTAAGCCTGTTATTGCCAGTTTTGGCTAGCGAACTTGATCTTCAGCCTTGTCCGCATTACCCTCTAATTGCTCTTCATTTAAAGTCTGGAACGTAAACTTGGGTTATTTGAACGGAGGAGTTCATGATTAAAGGTACCAAGCACGTAGACGGACATTACTATCCTTCACCACATCCTGGTTGGGGAGGGTTTTGTGATGAGCTGTTTCACTACACGTCACGCTATTATGCTGTGACTGAATCTTTCCTGAGACACCTGGCAGACAGACCGGATTTTTCCATGTCCGGTTATAAAGCTAGCCGACTGAGCGAATCCCAGCGTGAATTGATGTCCAGAATATTGACAACACGGCCGGAAAAACAATCCGCGTTACAGGTTATCTCTATTGTTGAAGCGGTTCATGCCGGTTCCAGCGAAGTGGAAGAAGCACTTTGGAAACAGTTTGATCATGATATTCAAATATCTCATGGTACGGACATGATTGGACATGTGCCAAAACCACATCCGCTGGATATTTCACCGCTCGAGCCATGGCTGAATATGGCCGAGCGATTGAATATGGCTGTAGCTGTTCATAATCATGTTGTTGAGCTGGATATGAAAATTTTGGCGCAACACCTGGATTCAACCAATGCGACACTGCGTACAAATCTTCAAAAAGGCATTGTTGATTTACACGAAGCCGGTTACCTGATTAAAAATCATCCTCATATGACTCACCAGGAAGCCCATGAAATCGGTGAAGATGGCGCAGTTTAGCTCTGAAAATTCTAAACCCGGGTATTTTCCGCATGGTTGGTCTAAAATTACAGGATTATTCATGTTATGAAAACTTGCTGGAGCTCATTATGAAATCCTTTGTTTTAACCCTGTTGCTTTTGGTTTCGGCACAAGTATCGGCCGAACAGTGGCTTTGTGTAACAGAGCATATGGTGGGGTTCAGGCCGGACGATAAGCCGGGTCAATGGCAGTCGACAAAATTTAATGACAGACCCAAATTTATGATTAGTGTTTCACAGGAGCAAGGTGAGAGTCGTTACAAGGTAAAAGAACTGGGTTCTAATCGAGAATTTGCCAGCTGTCACTATTACGTCAATGAAATGAATGAATATTATATTCTTTGCCCGGATAAATATGGCAGTGCATTTCTATTTAATAAAAACCAGAACCGTTTTCAATTCAGTAATGTTCTCGGTGAATACATATACCCTTACCTCAAGGGGCGTTCACCGTATATGAGCATTGGGGTGTGCTCCACGTTCTGAATAAGATCCGGCAGTATTAGTCAACCATGCCCGCAATTACGGCCATATTCTTTAGCCCGGTACAAAGCTTTATCGCATCGGTGAATAAAAGTTTCTGGAGTTTCCGGATTGCTTAATTCAGCAATGCCAATAGAAACGGTTATTTTTCCAAAGTTCTTATTATTTGCACTGTCTTTCAGTAAGAATAATTTGTGCTTATGAAAAAAGATAAACCCCAGATGTTAATTGCGGTTGACTTAATTGCCGCTGAATGGGCAGGTTTATGAGCTTCGCGAATAGCAGCAAAGCCGAAAATAAGGCTTGAGAAAGGCTCTAAAAAATAAAAATCTAGTTTTCAGTCAATGCGGCTTCTGAGTGGTTACTATTGTTTTCAGAGGCCTGGTATTCATTTTTTATGTTTTCCCAATCCTGCTGATTGAGCTGTACTTCTTCAACCTGGTAGCTTGGAATATCGCTGAACATTATCGTTTCCTCCGTGATGCTATGATTTGGATTAAATCTTAGACAACATTAATCAAGTGTGCCGGAGCGCTGTATCAAACTGTGACTTTGCTTATGAAAAAAATGCGAAATTAATCACACTTTATGGGTTAATGCCCGGGATGAGTCAGAAATAGTAGAGTAACAGCGACAGTCCAAGCAAAACAGCAACCCATAAAACCATACTGCCTGTTGGCCAGACGCGTGCAAGAATACCCTCTGGACCATGATGATGGTAAAGTTTGTCCATAAACTTATTCAACCATGCCAATATTCTTTGAGCTTGCGCCTCACGTGCCATGCTGGAGCGCAAAGTAAACTCGCTACCTATCTCTTTGAAAAACTTTCTGTAAAACCAGTCAAAATCAAGGCTTATGGTCAAGGTGCGCCGCATTAGCTTAAGCATGACAAAAAAAGCAAAGCCCGCGAAAAGCAGCAGCTGGAATTGTGACACCAGGTGATCCACTGTATACGGCTGGTAATCGACCGGGTACGGCAGAATTGCATACAACGTATTTGGTACCAGACCGATAGCAATAGACAGAATTGAAAACAACCACATTGCGTAACGCAGATTGACTGGCGGATCAGGTGGACGCAATCCCGAATCCTTCTGGAAAAAAACAAACCATGGAAATTTGATTCCTGCATGCAGGAAAACACCGGCCGATGCCGCCAGCAGTAACAGCCAGACTATCAGCATGCCTTCATTGGCAGCTGCCGAGGTCTCAAGCGATTTGGTGACGAAGCCGGAGGTAAACGGAAAGGCCGATATCGCCAGAGCTCCAATGATACCGTTAATGGCGGTTATCGGCATACTTTGAAACAAACCGCCAAGATCAGTACATTTGCGTTTGCCTGTCATTAGCAACACGCTGCCAGCTGACATCAGGAGCAGGGCCTTGTAAATAATGTGTGCAAAGGCATGCGCTGCTGCGCCATTTAAAGCCATTTCAGTACCTATGCCAATGGCAGTAACCATGAAACCAACCTGGTTGACGATAGAGTATGCAAGGATACGTCGCATATCATTTTCAAGCAGCGCATAAATAATGCCGTAAAAAACCATGTACAGGCCAATGGGTATGAGAATTGTCGTACCGGGAAAACCTACAAGCAGTGCAAATACAGCTGTCTTGGTGGTAAAAGCGGACAGAAAAACCATGCCACTTGGGCTGGCTTCTGGGTAGGCATCAGCTATCCAGGATGACAATGGAGGGGCGCCTGCATTGACAAGGAAACCGGTCAGGATTAACCAGGTGGCAATACTATCCGTTTGCATCGAAGTGAATTCGAGGGAACCGGTATCGATGACGTAAGCGACGATACCAGCCATCAAGATGACCCCGCCAAGCAGGTGAACAAGGAGATAACGCATGCCGGCCCGATATGCGGAATCGGTTCCTGCTGACCAAATAACGACAGTAGAACCAAGTGCCATGATTTCCCAGAAGACGAACAAGGTCAGAAGGTCGCCAGCAAAGGTAACGCCGATTGCAGAACCGGCATTGATAAACGCTGCGGTCAATTCCTTGGTGCTGGCATGACGATAAGCATACAACCCCCCGGCGAAAGCCATGATGGAAAATACCGTCGCAAAAAGACGAGCCTCTATTGAAGAGCGAACGGGTTCGAGTGTGTACTCGAGAAAGTTAATTTGCACTGAGGCATCGGCTGGCAGCATCCATACGGCGGCAAGTGTCAGTGTCGGCAGAGTCAAAAGTAAGAATGCACGAAGACTGCCATTGAGAATGGGTATCAACAGAGCGCCCAGTATCATGATCAGTCCAGGCGAAATCATAAACTCACTCATCGTAGTAAGTATCCTTGCGCTTAAGGAAGATACCGAGAATTTTCGCCAGGGCTACCATGCCAGCACAGGTTATAAAGCCGTACCAGGCAAAAAAACCAAAGCTACCCTCAAGGATGAATTCCTGTTTGTCGAAATAGCTGTGATGATGAATGAAAAATTCCGGTAGCAAGGCCAGCAATAAAATTGCAATCTGGATAACCCAAAGCCTGGATAGATTTTCTTTACGGTAGAGCCAGTGTTTGCGTTCAGTTTGAGTGTTTTCGGAAGAATTTTTCATCGTCCATTCACCACCTGTTCAAGCAGTGCCAGCGCTACACCCGGGAAAAAGAAAATCAACCAGGTGGACGTGGCTGTTATTAGCAATGCAATTAATATTGGTATGGGAGCCTCACCATGTTCCCCGACTGAATGACCTGGGTTCTCCTCCTTGAAAAAGGCTACATAGACTATTGGCATGAAGTAAGCCGCATTGAGCAGCGTCGAAATCACTATCGTGACAAATGCTATCCAATTTTCAGCCTGAAAAGCCCCGCCAAGTAGAAACCATTTCGAAATAAAACCGGCAAAGGGAGGGGCGCCGATCATCGAAACAGCACCTATTGCAAAAGCGCCCATGGTCCAAGGCATGCGTCGTCCAATGCCATTGAGTTCACTGACTTTGGTTTTGTGTGCAGTGACCATGATGGCGCCAGCGCAGAAAAAAAGTGTAATTTTGCCAAATGCATGGGTAAGGATATGCATGCCGCCACCAATGATGCCGGCCGCTACACCCATCATGGATCCCAGTACAATGTATCCAAGCTGGCTGATTGTCGAATAAGCAAGCCGAGCCTTGAGATTATCTTTGGACATGGCTACGAAAGAAGCTAGCAGGATTGTCAGGGTGGCAAGCCCGGCAAGCCAGTCGGTTGCGGATAGATTGGCGATGGTATCTACACCGAAAATGTAGACGCTGACCTTGAGAATAGTAAAAACACCGGCTTTGACCACGGCTACGGCATGCAACAGTGCTGAAACCGGCGTTGGTGCCACCATGGCAGCTGGCAGCCAACGGTGAAATGGCATTAATGCGGCTTTACCGGTGCCCAATACATATAGCACCAGTAAAACACTTAACGTTATACCGCTGGTATTTTCGTCAAAGATACCCCCCGAGGTAAATTTCAGTGTACCGGTTACCTGCCAGGTCCAGATCATTGCCAGTAACAGAAAGCCTACCGATGTGCCCATCAGCAGTCCCAGGTACACCCTGCCGGCCTCGCGGGCCTTATCATTACCGGCATGTGTGACCAGCGGATAGGTTGTCAAGGTCAAAATTTCATAGAAGATGAAAAGTGTCAGCATGTTGGCGGATAAAGCTATGCCAAGAGCGGCAGCAATTGATAGGGCAAAAGCCGCATAAAAGCGGGTCTGATTCTGCTCTTTGTGGGTGCGCATGTAGCCAACTGCATAGAGCGTTGTAACAGGCCATAGGAAACTGGCAACCAGTGCAAACAAATAACCCAGAGGTTCAATTGACAAAG
>JARRJW010000070.1:0-12415 GCA_037388785.1 Gammaproteobacteria bacterium | reverse complement strand
AAAAAGGTTTCAGTATTACCGATCATTCGCTGGTAATTTACGGCGATTGTCAGCGTGAAAATTGCCCAAACATGCCTAAGTAACTTTAATTAATTTGAGTAAAAAACATGAGCCAATCACTACTGGAAAAACACGAAAAACTGGTTGTTGAATTAGCCAAACAGTACGTTGATAACATGGAAGTTCAACTGGGAAAAAAATACAAAAACAACCAACATGAAATCAATGCACGTCTATCAGAAATTCAACAGGCAACTTTAAAGGACAAGCACAATATCTCTTCGAATGAGTTTCTGGAACTCTATTCGAAATTTTTGAATATGCAGCCCACGGATCATTTTAACCAGGTGATGGAGGCATTTATTCGTTCAGGAGGAAATGTTGATATTGAACCTGCGTTTGATAGTGACAGTCAAAGGCTCAAGGTAGCAGTGCAGTTCGCAATTAAAGAGACGACACTGGAAAAGATCGAAGGCCTGACGCCGATTGAAGATTTATTTTTGACAATGAATGCCATGCTTCAGGTAGAGTCGGTGCTCAACGACACTGATGAAAATTCACGGCCATTTTAGAGTTCTTGCCAGTTGGTTTTATTATCTTCAGCTACCGGCGGTTGTCAGCATTTCCCTGGCATGCGCAAGTGTCTGTTTTGTTAATTCAACACCACCGAGCATACGGGCAATTTCCTGAACGCGTTCATCGGGTTTAAGTAACGTAATTGATGTACTGGTTTTGTCAGTGCCATGTGTTTTGATGACATTGAGGTGCTGATGAGCCTGAGACGCAACCTGGGGCAGGTGAGTGACACAAAGTACCTGTTGATTGGTTCCCAGTTGCCGAAGCAGGCGACCGACAATTTCGGCGGTTCCGCCACCTATGCCAACATCAACCTCATCAAAAATCAGCGTGGGTACATTTACCTGGCTCATGGTCGCGACTTCGATTGCCAAACTGATGCGTGATAATTCACCGCCTGAAGCAACTTTACCCAAAGGCCCCGGAGGCTGGCCCGGGTTACTTGAGACCTGGAAACTGACGGCATCCAGGCCTGTTTTACCAGCCTGGCTCATGTCTTTGCTCTGAACCTGTACTGCAAACTGAACATCCGGCATTGCCAGTTTTTTGAGTAAGTCAATGGTTTGCGCCTGCAGTGATTTTGCCGCAGAAATGCGGCTTTTATGCAACTTTTCCGCGGTCTTTATGTAACCTTGTTCAAGCTCGCTTAATTCAGCTTCCAACTGCTCTAGCTGCGCATCTGCCTGGGTCAGAAGACGATTCTCAATGTCATTCAGCGACTGGCTATCATTTTCCAGTGAATCTGCATAGTGTCGTAATGAATCACTGCACTCCTGGATGTTAATCAGGCTGGATTCGATCATTTCCAGGTTATCAGCCAATTGTTCATCCATCTGAATCAGTTGGGAAAGACGATTTTGTATGGACGATAGTTGGCTGTGAATGTCCTGGTCATCCTCGTAGAGCGCCGCTGAAAGTGAATAACAGCCTTTGATCAGCGCATCGGCATTGGATAAAGATTTAAATTGCTGATCTATTTCTTCAGCTTCACCACTTTTTAAGTCAAGTTCAGCCAGTTCTTTGGCCTGGAACTGCAACAGCTCGAGCTTGGAAGCACGATCGTGTTCACTCTGGCTGAGCTGTTGATAAAGTTTAAAAGTGGCCTGCCAGTTTTGATAAGCCTCGCTGGTGTTCGTCAAAAGTGCTTCATGGTTGGCGAACTGGTCGAGGCAGGTCAGTTGATAAGCAGGTTTTAGCAATCGCTGATGTGCATGTTGACCATGTATTTCAACCAACAGGTTGCCAAGTGTCTGAATTGTTTTAAGCGTGACCGGCGAACCATTAATAAAGGCTTTGTTTTTATTATCCCTGGTAATGACACGGCGAATAATACAGTCATCAGCATCATCCAGTGCCTGCTCTTCCAGCCAGGCTTTGGCTTCGGATATGGCAGCGATGTTGAAAACCGCAGAAACTTCGGCCTTGTTTTCACCGGAACGTATCATCCCCTTATCAGCCTTTGCACCCAAAGCCAGGCCAAGGGCATCAATGAGAATCGATTTTCCGGCACCGGTTTCACCTGTCAGGGCAGTTAAGCCCTGGTCCAGTTCCAGAGACAGTGATTCAACAACGGCAAGATTTTTAATCGATATGGCTGTAAGCATGTTTTCAGGAGCGATGACTTCCCCAGCCCAGTTTCTTTCTTAGTATATTGAAGTGATCATGATCTGGTGGATGGATCAGGCGAACTTTTTTCTGGTGTTTTTGAATAAAAAACCGGTCGGTTCCCGGATTTAATGCCCGGGTTTCCTGGCCATCACAGCTGATACGCAGTTCATCCACAGGGGTATGTCCACAGACCCGAATTTCAATCGAAGAATCTGCCGGCACCACGATAGGCCGGTTGCTTAGCGTGTGCGGACAAATAGGAACCAGTGAAATTGCATCAAGTCCGGGATAGAGCAGGGGGCCGCCACCCGACAGTGCATAGGCGGTAGAACCAGTGGGTGTAGCGACGATCAAGCCATCCGAGCGCTGTCGGTCAACAAACTGACCGTTGATGAAAGTCTCAAATTCAATCAGCCTGGCAGTATTCCACTTATGTACCACAACATCATTGAATGCCACGCTGCTGGAGTCACTGTTTTGTAGCTTAAGTTCGAGCAGCAGTCGATCATCGGTTTCATACTGTCCATCCAGTACTTTGTCGAGCGAACCGCACATGGCTTCAGGCGAAATATCCACCAGGAAGCCCAGGCGGCCCATGTTGATGCCAAGTAGCGGTGTGTTGTAGTTGACGGCAATTCTGGCGGTACCCAGTAACGTACCATCACCACCAACAACAATGATCAGGTCGCTTTTCTGGCACAGCGCTTCCAGGTTGTCTGATTCGATATCCTTGATTTCAAGCTTGGCAAAGGTTCTGGTTTCAATGGCCAGATTGATTTTTTTGTCTGCGAGATAATCGACGAGATTGGAAATTGTCTGCAATGCTGTAGGTTCGGTTTTTCCGACAATACCTATCTGCTTGAAATTCATTGATTCCCACACATATTGTTATTTGTATTGGATGTCTTAATGGTCAACATAGCATTCTGTTGGCTATTTGTCATTTAAGCTTGACGCCAGGAAAACTGATTTTCATAATGCATTTTTAGCACTTAAGGCGGTTGAGTGCTATTGATAATCATTGAGAGAAAGTGACAACAAAAAAATCAAGCCAACCTGCTGTTAACGAGAGAGCTCAGCACTTTCTGAAAGTGTTGATAGAACGCTATATTCGTGATGGCCAGCCTGTGGGTTCCAGAACGCTTGCAAAAGATGCCGGTATTGATTTAAGTCCGGCAACTATCCGCAATGTGATGTCGGACCTGGAGGAACTGGGACTGGTTAATTCTCCCCATACCTCAGCGGGTCGTGTGCCAACCAGTTCGGGTTACCGAATCTTTGTCGATTCCCTGCTTACGATTAAGCCACTTCAGCAGGTCGAAATTGGCCAGCTCGAGCGCGAGTTTGCTTCGCGTGCAGACCCGCGAAACCTGGTTAAATCAGCCTCGAATCTGTTATCCAATATGACGCATATGGCTGGCGTGGTATTGATTCCAAGGCCAAAACAGGTGGTTTACCGCCAGATCGAATTTATTCCACTGTCGGGTAATCGGGTGCTGACCATTCTCGTTACCAGTGATGGCGAAGTGCATAATAAAATTATCGAAACACAATCCACTTATTCCCAGTCACAGTTGATTCAGGCAGCCAATTTTCTAAACGAGTCCTACTCTGGCAAACCTCTTGAGGCTATTCGCGGTCTGCTGGTTGAAGAAATGGAAAAAACCAAGCAGCAGATGAATGACCTGATGAGCGATGCGCTGTCAATTGCCAACAATGTTTTTGAAATTGACGGTAATGAAGGTGACTATATCCTTGCTGGTCAGACTAACCTGATGGATTTTGATGAGTTGAGTAACCTGGATAATATTCGCAATCTGTTTGATACGTTCGCCGAAAAAAGCCAGATCCTGCATTTACTCGATCGGGCCATGACTGCAGATGGTGTTCAGATCTTTATCGGCGAAGAATCCGGCTATGATTCATTCGATAACTGCAGCATTGTGACCTCTTCGTACGAAATCGATAACGATGTCGCTGGCGTGCTCGGTGTTATTGGGCCCACGCGCATGGCTTACGACCGTGTCATTCCCATTGTTGACATCACTGCAAAATTATTAGGATCGGCCTTGAAACACCAATAACCACCCCCATATCTTGTTAAGTTTACGAAAAAACCGATCATAATTTTTTGTAAAATAACTTTATATTCAATTACTTATATTAATTACTTGAGGTTTTAATGGAACAGGAAAAAGATACCCCTGAATCCGAAGAATATTCGGTTGAAGACCTGGAGGTTCAATCTGCTGCCGAAGATGCAGATAATCAAGATGCTGGAGATGATGCTGCCGAAGATGCAGATAATCAAGATGCTGGAGATGATCCTGAATCAGATATGGATGATGCATCACCAGAAAAACTTCATCTGATGCTAGAGGACGCCCGGGCCAAAGCCGATGAGCACTGGGAGCAGGTTATCAGGGCACGAGCCGAATTGGAAAACCTGAAAAAGCGCCATTCCCGCGAACTGGAGAATGCTCACAAGTACGCCATTGATAAGTTCGTCAATGAAATTCTGCCCGTCAAGGACAGCCTGGAACTGGGTTTAAATGCGGCCAGCGATGAAGGTGCCGATCTTGCCAAGTTGATTGAAGGTACCGAACTGACGCTGAAATTATTTGCCGATGTCATGGGTAAATTTGGCATTGAGGAAATCAACCCGGTTGGTGAAGCTTTTAATCCTGAGTTTCATCAGGCCATGGCAATGCAACCCAGTGATGAAGCAGCGCCAAACACCGTATTAACCGTGGTGCAGAAGGGTTATACCCTGAATGAGCGTTTGGTCAGGCCGGCCATGGTGATGGTGGCTCAGGCACCGAACTAGAGCATCTAAAGGGCATAACTTTGGCCGAAGTTGTCATTTCGACCAAAGGGAGAAACCTGAAGATCGCTCACAGCTTTCAAGATGACAGAAAATTATATCGTAGAAGATCAAATAATCACTTGAAAATTCGGGGTGTTACCCCACTTAAGTGAACAGTTACAGAATTTTTATTTGGAGAACAAAAAATGGGCAAAATTATTGGTATTGATTTAGGTACGACCAATTCCTGTGTTGCAGTCATGGAAGGGGATAAAACCCGTGTGATTGAAAACAGCGAAGGGGATCGCACCACACCGTCAATCATTGCATACACAAACGATGGTGAAATCCTGGTTGGACAAAGTGCCAAACGCCAGGCTGTTACCAATCCTGCCAACACCCTGTTTGCGATCAAGCGTTTGATCGGCCGTCGTTTCGAAGATGACGTGGTTAAGCGTGATATGGACATGGTGCCGTATAAAATTGTCAAAGCCGATAATGGTGATGCCTGGGTAGAAGCGGGCGGTAAGAAAATGGCGCCACCTGAAATTTCAGCCAAGGTACTTCAGAAAATGAAGAAAACTGCTGAAGATTACCTCGGTGAGACTGTCACTGAAGCGGTTATCACCGTACCTGCCTATTTCAATGACTCACAGCGTCAGGCAACCAAGGATGCCGGTAAAATTGCCGGTCTTGATGTCAAACGTATTATCAATGAGCCTACAGCCGCGGCACTTGCCTACGGTATGGATAAATCCAAGGGTGACCACACGGTTGCCGTTTACGATTTGGGTGGTGGTACTTTTGATATCTCCATTATCGAAATCGCTGAAATTGATGGTGAGCACCAGTTTGAAGTGCTTTCAACCAATGGTGATACCTTCCTCGGTGGTGAAGACTTTGACATGCGTATCATTGATCACTTGGTGGAAACCTTTAAGAAAGAACAGGGTGTTGACCTTAAAAATGATCCACTGGCCTTACAGCGTCTTAAGGAAGCTGCAGAAAAAGCCAAGATCGAACTGTCTTCAAGTCAGCAGACCGATATTAATCTTCCATACATCACGGCTGATGCTTCAGGGCCTAAACATTTGAACCTGAAAATGTCTCGTACTGACCTGGAAAAACTGGTTGAAGAACTTGTTCAGCGTACCCTTGAGCCATGTAAAGTCGCGTTATCAGACGCCGGTATGTCTGCTTCAGAAATCAGTGATGTTATCCTGGTTGGTGGTCAGACCCGTATGCCTAAAGTGCAGGAAGTGGTTGAGAAATTCTTCGGTAAAGCACCACGAAGAGATGTCAATCCGGACGAAGCGGTTGCCATGGGTGCAGCAGTGCAGGGTGGTGTATTAGGTGGTGACGTTAAAGACGTACTTCTGCTTGACGTAACACCATTGTCCCTGGGTATTGAAACCATGGGTGGTGTCATGACCAAGTTGATTGATAAAAACACCACGATTCCTACCAAGGCGAACCAGGTGTTCTCAACAGCTGATGATAACCAGACTGCTGTAACAGTACATGTGTTGCAAGGTGAACGTGAACAGGCGGGTGCCAACAAATCGCTTGGACGTTTTGACCTGACTGATATTCCACCGGCGCCACGCGGCGTGCCTCAGATTGAAGTTAACTTTGATATTGATGCCAACGGTATTCTGAATGTGTCAGCTAAAGACAAGGCAACCGGTAAAGAACAGTCGATTGTGATTAAGGCGTCTTCCGGTCTGAATGATGATGAAGTAGAACGCATGATTAAAGATGCCGAGTCTCATGCTGAAGAAGACAAAAAATTCCAGGAACTGGTGACAGCGCGTAACACTGCGGACAGCCTGATTCATGCGACCAAGAAATCCATGGAAGAAATGGGTGACCAGTTGGAAGCCGGTGAAAAAGAGTCTATTGAAAAGGCTATTGCCGATCTTGAGGAAGCTGTTAAAGGTAACAGCAAAGATGATATCGAAGCCAAGACCAAGGCTTTGACTGACGCTTCAGGTAAAATGGCAGAGCGCATGTATGCCCAGCAGGGTGCCGGTGCTGCTGAAGGAACGGTTGATCCTTCCCAGGCGGCTGGTGGTGATGCAGGTGCTTCTTCTGATGCTTCCGGTTCAGCTGATGATGTGGTTGATGCTGAATTCGAGGAAGTTAAAGAAGATAAATAACTTAGATCTTTCACTCTGTTCGAGGTGATATGATTTAACTTTATAACTGTCATTTCGACTGGAAGGAGAAATCTTTCCTCAGGGCTGAAGTTGAATATTTTCGACTTCGGCCCAAATTGTTTTTATGAAGTATTGCCATAGGCCTTTTTTTGAGAAAAGGCATACTCCGCTAAGACTTGGTGAGTTAACGGACAGTTACAAAAAACCGGCAATATGACCACAGTTATTTGGGAAACTAAATTCAGGTCATCTAACATTTTTCAGCAATGTCCCAGGCAGGATGCCGTGGCCAGGCTTTTAGGGAACTATATGCAGCGCTTGCTGAATAAGTGTTAGAGACCTGATCACTGTATCTGAGAAATTAAATGTCAAAACGTGATTACTACGAAGTACTGGGTGTCAATAAAAATGCCAGTTCAGCAGAACTGAAAAAAGCCTATCGCCGTCTGGCGATGAAATATCACCCGGATAGAAATGCCGGTGACAGTTCAGCCGATTCTGAAGCGAAATTCAAGGAAGCCAAGGAAGCTTTCGAAGTGCTCAATGATGACCAGAAACGTGCGGCTTATGACCAGTTTGGTCATGCAGGGGTTGATGCCTCCATGGGTGGAGGTCCTGGTGGCTTTCATGGCGGCAATGGCAGCTTCAGTGATATTTTTGGCGATGTCTTCAGTGATATTTTTGGCGGTGGGCGAGGCGGTCCTGGCGGTTCCAGAGTAAACCGTGGATCCGACCTGCGCTACAACCTGGAAATGTCGCTCGAAGATGCCGTTAATGGTAAAGATGTAAAAATTCGCGTACCAACTTTTGTCACCTGTACAACCTGTAATGGCAGTGGTGCCAAGAAAGGCAGTTCGCCGCAAACCTGTGGCACCTGTCACGGCCAGGGCCAGGTGAGGATGCAGCAGGGTTTTTTCTCGGTTCAGCAAACCTGCCCATCCTGTCATGGTAAAGGTACTGTTATCAAAGACCCATGTGGTACCTGTCATGGTCAGGGTCGAGTCCAGGAGCACAAGACACTCTCGGTGAAAATTCCGGCCGGTGTTGATACCGGAGACCGTATCCGCCTCGCTGGAGAAGGAGAAGCGGGTGAAAACGGTGGGCCACCGGGTGATCTTTATGTGCAAGTCAATGTCAAGCAACACGATATATTCACACGTGAAGGTGAGCACCTGTTTTGCGAAGTGCCTATAGCCTTTACCGTGGCGGCACTCGGTGGCGAAATGCAGGTGCCTACGTTAAACGGTAAAGTCATGCTGAAAATTCCAGAAGGTACGCAAACCGGTAAAATGTTCAGAATGCGGGGTAAGGGTGTCAAGCCGATTCGCGGTACTACCCCGGGTGACCTGCTATGCAGAGTTGTAGTGGAAACACCGGTCAGTTTGACTGAAAAACAGAAAGATATCCTGCGTGAATTTGAGGAGGCTGTTGGTGGGCACCACAGCAGTAAGCACAGCCCGAATTCATCCGGCTGGAAAGACGGTGTTAAGAAATTTTTTGAAGGTATGGGGTTCTAATGACAACAAGAATAGCCATTGTTGGAGCGGCAGGCCGTATGGGAAGAACCCTGATACAGGCAGTCGATGCTACAGATGATGTTGAATTAACCGTAGCCACTGAGCGACCCGAGTCCAGCCTGATTGGCGCTGATGCAGGTGAACTTGCCGGGATTGGCTCAAACGGCGTCATGCTGACGTCACATCTATCAGGATTAACTGATGATTTTGATGTACTGATTGATTTTACCGGTCCTGCCGCCACCATGACCCATCTGGAAATCTGCAGGAATAATGGCAAGAAAATGGTCATTGGTACCACGGGTCTGTCTGAAGATGAAAAGATGCAGTTAAAAGCGGCCGCTGACAATATTTCCATTGTATTTGCACCGAATATGAGCGTTGGTGTAAACCTGTGTCTGAAACTGCTGGAAACCGCAGCACGAGTCATGGGTGATCAGTCCGATATTGAAATCATCGAGTCGCATCATCGTCATAAGGTTGATGCTCCTTCCGGAACAGCCCTGAGAATGGGCGAGGTTGTGGCCAATACCTTAGGGCGTGATCTCAAACAGGTTGCGGTCTATGGTCGGGAAGGTCATACCGGTGAGCGTGACCCAAAAACCATTGGTTTTGAGACAATAAGGGCCGGAGATGTGGTCGGAGAGCATACGGTCTGGTTTGCGATGGACGGGGAAAGGGTGGAAATCACGCATAAAGCGTCCAGTCGCCTGACCTTTGCCAATGGTGCTGTACGGGCAGCAGCATGGTTGTCTGATAAATCAGAGGGTCTTTTCGACATGCAGGATGTGTTAGATTTAGTCACTGAATAAGCTTGCTTGTTGTCAGTGGTTAAAATTTTCAGGATCGCTGTGGATACGTCCCTGCAAGCCTCAACAACTTCTCTATATTGAAAATCTAAGATTTTCATTTATACCAAAATTTAGGAAGTCGAAATGAACAAAGACAAAGAGAAAGAAAGGGATCTGCTGGTTGTCATGCGAAAAGTGCTGGCAAATATCGTTAAGGACACCACGCCAGCACACCGGGATCTCAAGCATCCGTTATCGGATAACACTATTCAGGATATACGTACCTGTCTCGGACTGATTTCAAACCGGGAGCGTGAGTTGGCTGATATTGCCGGTATAACGCCTGAAAAGCCTTATTATGTTGATGAAAAGCAGACCGCTGAAGTTGTTTCCATTACTAAAATCAGCAAAATGCCGAAAAAGGACACTTAGTTTTTAGTATTGGTCAGGGTAATACCTTTTTGAACGGTTTGACCATGACTGATGCATAAACTCCCGCCTCTATATAAGGGTCCTCATCGGCCCATTTCTGAGCAGCTTCAAGAGAACTAAACTCAGCGATAATGATACTTCCGCTAAATCCATTAGGTCCCGGATCCTCGTTATCAATAGCCGGGTTTGGTCCGGCTACAAGTAAACGCCCTTCATTGAGTAGCTGCTTTAGTCGCTCTACATGTGCAGGGCGTACCGAGAGACGTTTTTCCAGGCTGTTGTCGTTATCAATGCCGATAATACTGTAATACATATTGCTGTTTTCCTTGATGTTCAGGTTTCCTGTTTGGGTTTATCTGCATCACTGACATGACGGGCGATATAGAAGCCCTGCAGAATGATGAAAACAAAAGTGATGCCTAGCATGCCAAACAGCTTGAAATCCACCCAGGTGTCTTCTGAAAAATTAAACGCCACGTACAGGTTCAAAACGCCAATACCGATAAAAAAACTGATCCAGATGTAGTTGAGTCTTTGCCATATCTGCGGTGGTACCGAAACTGCCTGGTCCATCATGCGCTGAAGCAGATTTTTTTCGCCTATGAACTGGCTGCCGAGGAAAGCTGCGGCAAACAGCCAGTTAACCACGGTTGGTTTCCACTTGATGAAGTCCGGATCCCTAAATGCCAAAGTCAGTCCGCCAAAGAAAACCAGTAGCAACAATGTGACCCATTGCATTTTTTCAACTTTTTTATAGCGAATATGAAAGTAGGCTACCTGAAGGGCGGAGGCAATGATTGCAACAGCCGTAGCGGTATAAATGCCTTCAAGTTTGTAGGCAATAAAAAACAATAGAATTGGAAAAAAATCAGATAAAAATTTCATCGTATAACTTAGTGAAGAGTATGGGAGGTACAGTGCATCAGAAAATAATGTTGTATCAATTCCTTGACGGGTTCGGGGTATCTGGCAAGGTGCATTTGTTCAACACTGTCTTCAAAAAAACCGGCGGCTTCTTCGGGTAGCTGTTCGCTGAGAAAATCAAAAGCATTTTTCATCAGGTCAATGTCATGGCTTCTCGCTGCAAGCAGGGCTCGATTGATAACCAGTACGCGCCAGGGTCGCTGCGGATCATTTTTTTCCGTATCCTGCGGTATGTCCGGATTCAGGCAATCAATAATTTCGTTGGTATAGTTAAAAAGCTGTCTCATCATGTGAGTTTCAGTGATGACGTTGACCTTTCTCGTTAAGGCATTGACCACCGGCGTAATGTTCTTAAGTTCGACTTCATTTCTGGCCAGCCAGATGGCGAAAGGGAAGGCCAGGTCTTCAATGCTATTGGCAATATCGCCCAATCCCAGGTCATCTGCAAAAGCCGACATTTCCTCTAATAGCGTTAAACCGTATTCGCCCAGCTCATTGATTTCATCCGGTTTGAGTCTATCGCTGTTTTCTATTGAACGGTCAACGCTATGGTTTTCGAGCAATTTAAACAGTTGCAGCAGTGCCTTTAGTACAAGGTCAGGAGAAGGCTCTTCATTACCCTCCCAAACATCGCAAACAGGCTGGCTCAGTTCATTGAGGGCTTTTTTTGGAGTCTATTTTGGTATTTTCGCTAAAGCGGGTGGTTGAATAGTTAGATGATATCTTATGACCTCCATTCACATTCCACCGCTTCTGATGGCACATTGACACCCTCGGAACTGGTGCGTCGTGCCAGTGCGGCTGGCGTTGATGTGCTGGCGCTGACTGATCATGACAGTACTGCAGGATTGCAGGAAGCCAGGGTTGAAGCGCAGAGGCTGGGTTTATCGCTGGTTAACGGATGTGAAATTTCCGTAACCTGGTCGGGAAGTACTCTGCATATACTCGGTTTGAATCTATCGCCGGATTGTTCGCAGCTGCAAACCGGACTGGAAGAAATTCGGGAATATCGCCACTGGCGTGCAGAGGAAATTGCCCGTAAGCTTGAAAAGGCAGGTATCAAGGGTGCTCTTGAGGGGGCTTCGAAGTTAGCCAAAGGTAACCTGGTAAGTCGCACGCACTTTGCACACTTCCTGGTGAATAATGGTTATGCTGAAAATGTACGAAGCGTCTTTAAAAAATACCTGGTGAAAAACAAACCGGGTTTTGTGCAGGGCCGATGGGCCAGCCTGGAAAATGTGATGGACTGGATTAAAGCGGCCAATGGTCAGGCTGTTATCGCGCATCCTGCCCGTTACCAGCTAAGCCGCACCAAGCTGGTCAGGCTGTTAAACGAGTTTATCGAATTGGGTGGAGTCGGCATTGAAGTGGTATCTGGCAGTCACAGTAAAGATGAGAGTTTTACCATGGCTAAATTGGCGGCTGACCACGGGCTTCTGGCATCTGCGGGATCCGATTTTCATGGTCCTGAAAACCCTTGGATTGAACTGGGGAAACTGCCCAATTTACCAAATGGCTGTAAGCCCATCTGGCATGACTGGGTCCATTAACCAACATGGCGCAGTTCTTTCAAATTCATCCCGACAACCCCCAGGCCAGACT
>JARRJW010000069.1:14137-21353 GCA_037388785.1 Gammaproteobacteria bacterium | reverse complement strand
GGTGCAGATCTCGGCATGCCCATAAAATTGATGTAAACCGCCAGACCCAGTAGGCCGAATACAATTGAAGGTACTGCCGCCAGGTTATTGATGTTGATTTCAATCAGGTCATTCAGACGGCTCGGCCTGGCAAACTCCTCAAGATAGATTGCCGCGGCGACACCCATCGGAAAAGACAACGCCAGAGTTACGATCAGTACAAACAGTGATCCCATGATCGCGCCACGGATACCGGACTGTTCCGGTTCACGTGAATCACCGTTGCTAAAGAAGGTCCAGTTGAACTGCGTTTTTACCCGGTTTTCAGCAGCCAGTTGTTTAATCCAGCCATAGTGTTCCTCGGTCATACGGGAATCTTCAAGGGGTTTACTGCCCTTGAAAATACTGTCGACTTCATCATCAGCCAAGACCCAGACTGACTGGGTTGTCCCCAGGACGCCGTGATCAGCCATTAGCCTGTCTCTCAACTGGTAAGGCGTACCGTTACTGATGATCTTGTAAAGTGCTTTTTTATCTTTACGTTTTTTTACATTGGGAAATTTTTCACGCAAACTTTTCTTCACCAGGCTATGAAAATCCATTGCCATGATGGTTTCATCGGTAAGCTCAGTATCCATCGCTAACAGCGATTCATCATAATGAAAATCCAGCTTGATGGCGGTCTGGGTAAATGCTGGCAAGCCTGTTACTACAATCGTGGTTAGCAGGATTGCCAGGAAGGTCAGCGCGGTAATAACAGCCGCCAGACCGGCATAACGGAAACGCGCTTCCCTCGCCTTGCGTCTCGCCAGGCCTTTTTCTACCAGCTCGGTAATCGATTTTCTGTCTTGCTTAGTCATATTGTTCACGGTATTTGCGGACGATGTGGAGAGCAATAACATTCAGGACCAGGGTAACGGTAAACAGCGTTAAACCCAGTGCGAATGCCGCCAGCGTTTTCGGACTGTCAAATTCCTGGTCCCCAACCAGCAGGGTAACAATCTGCACCGTTACCGTGGTCACAGCTTCAAGCGGGTTTGCTGTCAGGTTGGCCGATAATCCCGCTGCCATGACTACAATCATGGTCTCACCAATGGCACGGGATACTGCCAACAGAACACCGCCAACAATCCCGGGCAGCGCAGCCGGCAGAATCACCTGGCGGATGGTTTCAGACTGGGTACTGCCAAGGCCATAGGCCCCATCCCGGAGTGACTGTGGCACTGCGTTGATGACATCATCCGATAAAGAGGACACAAACGGAATGATCATAATGCCCATTACCAGGCCGGCAGCCAGTGCGCTTTCAGATGATACAGAAAGCCCAAGTGAGACGCCGGCATCCCTGACCATCGGCGCGACAACCAGTGCCGCAAAAAAGCCGTAGACCACGGTTGGTATGCCTGCCAGCACCTCCATTAACGGCTTGGCAATTGACCTGAAACTTCTGGGCGCATATTCCGACAGATAGATGGCCGACATCAGGCCAATTGGTACCGCCACCAGCATCGCAATGAAAGAGATCAGCATGGTACCGGCAAACACCGGGATCATACCAAAGGCACCACTGGAACCAACCTGGTCAGCACGAATGGCCATTTGCGGACTCCATTCCAGACCAAAGAGAAATTCAACCGGTGACACCTTGTCAAAAAAACGCATTGCTTCGAACAATACCGACAACACAATGCCGACCGTAGTGAAAATGGCAATGGTTGAACTGAAAATCAGCAAAGCCTTGACGATTTTTTCAACATTGTTGCGGGCACGGGTATCGATCCTGATCCTGCGAAGTGCAATCAATGCGCCGATAATGGCGGCAGCCAGAACCACTACAATATTTGCCGCATTGGCAATGGACTTGAGATTTCCATAACGCTCGGCCAACACCGCCATCTCGTCAGTAACCTGTGAAGTGACACGGCCTTCAGACATGTTCTTGACATCATTTAACAGCAGGCCTTTTTCAGCTTCCGTCAGATTTTGATAAACGGGAGGTAGGTCAGACATGACGACTGAAGAAACTATGGTTGTTTCAAACGAAATCCACAATAACATCACAAGCAGGGCGGGTAGTCCTGTCCAAAGTGCAGACATGTAGCCGTAATAGGGCAGCCTGGAATGCAGGCTATGCAGCTTGCCGCCGGCAACCAGCCTGGCTTTGCGCCATGCCAACCAGTAACTGCTAAATGCCAGCAGCAGGACGACAATAAATATGCTTGTAAATGACAATGTTCTATCCCTTAGGCGTCAGCCGACACTTGGCCGGCTGATGAAAGAATTCTGAATTGTTTTGGGAACAGGCCCAATTATTGCCGGGCCAGCTCCCAATCAGTTAGCACCTGGTATTAAAGCGCCAGGTTTTTCTTGCCTTCGACATCAGCCTGGAACTGTTTGCGTTCTGCATCCTGCATTGGAATCAGACCTTTATCAGCCAGGTAACCTTCAGGACCGAAAGCCTTGTCGCTGGTGAATTCTGCAACGAATTCTTCAACGCCCGGAACAGTACCGATATGAGCCACTTTCACGTAGAAGTAAAGTGGACGTGAAACAGGATACTGGCCGTCAGCAATCAGCTCAAACTCAGGAGCTACACCATCAACAGTGTTACCCATGACTTTGTCCGAGTTTTCTTCCAGGTAAGAGTAACCGAAGATGCCCAGGCTATCCGGGTTGGCAATCAATTTCTGCACGATCAGATTGTCGTTCTCACCGGCTTCAACGTAAGCACCATCTTCACGGATGGTGTGACAGATAGCTTTGTATTTTTTCTTGTCCTGCTTTTTAATCGCCTTGATCCAGTCAAATTTCTTACAGCCGCCTTCCATTGCCAGTTCGGCAAATGCATCACGGGTACCGGAAGTTGGAGGGGGGCCTAAAACACGGATTTTAGTAGCAGGAAGTGCAGAATTAACATCTTTCCAGGTTTTATACGGGTTCGGCACCAGTTTTTCACCACCTTTAGGATCAGGCACGTCTTTAGCCAATGCCAGGAAGATATCCTTTCGGGTCAGGGGATGAGGCTGACCATCTTTAGACTGGGCTATGGCGATACCATCGTAGCCAACTTTTACTTCAACGATTTCAGTCACACCATTTGCATTACATTTTTCAACTTCTGATTTCTTGATACGACGCGAAGCATTAGTGATATCAGGATGTTCCACACCGACACCGGCACAGAACAGTTTCATGCCGCCACCAGAACCGGTTGATTCAATTTTGGGGGTCTTGAAGCTGGTGGATTTACCGAAGGTTTCCGCAACAACCGTTGCGAAAGGATAAACGGTTGAGGAACCAACGATGGAAATGTAATCGCGGGAAGCAGAGAACGCATTCGTCACGAAAGTTGTTGCCATCGCTGCTGTGAGCAGTGCAAATTTTATTTTCATTGGATATATTCCCTTTAGAGATAATTCGGGAAAGATGTTACGCAAGGTTTGTGACAGTATTTTTACAGCCGCTATCTTTCCGAATTCTGTAAAGCGATGCAGGAATTTCATGCTTTAAATAACAATTCTGCATGATTTCTGATAATGTCCAGCAATTGACTGTTTTTAATAACCCGTTAACTAATTTCATTTTCTATGTCTGAGAAAAAACTCTGGGCTGGCCGCTTTAATGAGCCAACCGATGCTTTTGTTGAAGCTTTTACTGCCTCGGTCGAATTTGACCAGCGACTGGCAGATTTTGATATTGAGGGATCAATTGCGCATGCCACGATGCTGGCGCAACAACAAATTTTATCCAATGAAGAATCCGAGCTGATCATTGCCGGGCTTAATAAAATTCGTGACCGGATTCACTCGGGTGAATTCAACTGGTCGGTTGAACTCGAAGATGTGCATATGAATATCGAGTCAGCGCTAACCGCTGAAATCGGCGATGCTGGTAAAAAACTGCATACCGGACGTTCAAGAAATGACCAGGTCGCCACCGATGTACGCTTGTGGCTGCGTCATGAAACGGATCTGATCATCAAGGAAATCCGTCGTTTTCAGGAGGCCCTGCTGGACCTGGCAGCCCGTGAGGCTGACACCATTCTGCCAGGGTTTACTCACCTGCAAACTGCCCAGCCTATTACTTTTGGCCATCATATGATGGCCTGGTTTGAAATGCTGGAACGCGATGCCGGACGCTACTTTGGCGCACTCAAGCGAATGAATACGCTTCCGCTGGGAGCTGCGGCTCTGGCAGGAACCACTTACCCGATAGACAGGCATCTCACAGCCAAATTACTGGGGTTTGATGCGCCAGCCGAAAATTCGCTCGATGCTGTCAGTGATCGTGATTTTGCCATTGAGTTTACCTCGGCTTCGAGCATTCTAATGATGCACCTGTCCAGAATGTCGGAAGAACTGATTATCTGGTCATCCGCCCAGTTTCATTTTATTACGCTCAGTGACAGTTTCTGCACTGGCTCATCCATCATGCCGCAAAAGAAAAATCCGGATGTGCCCGAATTGATTCGTGGCAAGTCAGCTCGGGTTTTTGGTCACCTGATGTCTTTACTGACACTGATGAAAAGCCAGCCACTGGCCTACAACAAGGACAACCAGGAAGACAAGGAACCCCTGTTTGATACCGTCGACACGATTAAGGGTTCCTTGAAAGTCTTTGCAGATATGATTCCGGCCATCAGCTGTAATGCTGACGACATGCGAAATGCAGCGTTGAAAGGATTTGCTACAGCTACCGATCTGGCTGACTACCTGGTCAGAAAAGGCATAGCATTCCGTGATGCCCATGAGGTCGTTGGCAAATCAGTGGCCTACTGCGTGGATAAAAACTGTGACCTGGCTGACTTGTCACTTGAAGAGCTTCACCAGTTTTCCACCTCGATTGAGGCCGACGTGTTCCAGTATCTTACGTTAGAAGGCTCCGTTTCCGCACGTAATCACATCGGTGGCACTGCCCCTGAACAGGTCAAGTCAGCGATCGAAAGAGCACGCGAAAAAATTCAGAAGCCCTGACCCAAATTACCTGAAGTAATTATGAGTAAAGACTCACTAACCGAATTAACATCTTTATTAAAGGACTTTGCAGTAGAAAGGGACTGGGAAAAATTCCATAGCCCAAAAAACCTGGCGATGGCACTGTCAGGTGAAGCCGGTGAATTGCTGGAACACTTTCAGTGGTTAACCCAGCAACAAAGCTATCAACTGGAGCCGGAACAGTTGAGGGAAGTCAGTTTTGAAATGGCCGATATTCTGATCTACCTGCTAAGACTCTCCGAGCGTATTGATATTGATCTTCTGGCTGCGGTTGAGGAAAAAATGGCGATCAATGAAAAACGTTTTCCTGTTGAAAAAGTCAAGGGCCTGGCAGTGCGAGGTGATCAGCTAGACCAGGGATAATTTAATACCTGATCTCAAGTTTTTCTCATCATGGCCGTAAATGAAATACAGTCCAAACATCCCAGATAATATCCGTGAGTATAGAAAACCTAGCCTCTGTCACGCTTGATCACAGCCCGTTTCCAATCGTGGTGGTTGATCCGGACAATAAAATACAATTAGCCAACCAGTCTTTTGCGACGCTGTCGAGTCATCAGGCCGACCTTCTGACAGGCATTCATGCAGATTCAGATCCTGTTCTACAAGCCTTACTGGGCGAAAGATCCGTGATTACCGTCAGCGCTGGTAGCTCCAGCCTGCACTTTCAACGCAGTTCATCAAAAATCGAGTTTGACGGTTCAGACTACACGCTGCATTACTACATGCCGATTTACTCGACCGAACCGTTGGTCAATGAAAATGCCGAACTGCGACAAATGGTTGAAAAGCTGACGCTGACTGATGAACTCACCGGGCTGGCCAATGAACGCGCCCTGTCTCAGCAACTGGCGATTCAGGTTACCCGCAGCAGACGCTATCACAACCCGCTGACACTGGTTATCCTGAGCCTGGAAATCAAGGATGATGATTATTCGCATATCCTCGATCAGGCGTACAATGACATCATTATCACTTTTAGCCAATTTTTGCGTGAACGATTGCGTTGGGCCGACTTTATCGCCCGGTGCCAGGCAGGACGATTTGTGATTTTTCTTCCGGAAACAGGTGCGCAGGAAGCGAGCCAATTATTTGATGACATCATTAGCGACAAAAACCAACTTGGCCTGCCCGAAGAGCAAATCGAAAAAATTCTGCTGTCCTATGGAGTGGCAGAATGGGAAAAGGGCAATGATCCTCGAATCCTGGTTGAACGGGCTTCACTTGCGCTGAATCAGGCACTCAAGCAGATCCCTGCAGAGCAAACAACGAACTAGTATCGAGTTATCGCGTATATGGTTGACAAAATCAATCTCGATCAAGGGCTCGGACGAAAGGAAATCAAGCAGATCCTGAGACGCTTTAATGCCCTGAACGCACACAGAATCAAGCGTCTTGAAGCTGACATGAGCAGCATTCAAAAGGATTTCCTGACTATCCTGCCACTGCTGTTTCATATCAACTATCCGACGTTGCCAGGGTTTGTCAGTAACGACGTGCCAGCCGGTGTTGCCGAATATCATCCAGACCGCAAAGCGTTACTGATCGCTAAAAAATTCGGACGCAGCTTTGAATACAAACGCAAGGCTTTGAGAACGATACCTATTCAGGGCCTATACCTGATGGGCAGTATTGGCAGCGTTGGCCAAACCCCTGACTCTGATCTTGATTTCTGGTTATGCCACTCACATGACCTGACACGCAAGCAAATCAGGCTGCTGGAAAAAAAGGCCCAGCTGATAGAAGAATTTGGCATGGAGCACGGCCTTGAAGTGCATTTTTTCCTGATGGATGCAGTGGCATTCAAGTCAGGCCAAACACTGTCGCTTTCATCAGAAAGCAGCGGCAGTGCCCAGCATTACCTTTTGCTCGAAGAGTTTTACCGTACCAGTATTTTAATCTCTGGGCGTCCTCCCATGTGGTGGATCGTTCCGCCGGAAGAAGAGCATTGTTACCAGTCCTTTACCGATGAAATGATCAAAAAGCGCTTTATCGACCCGATTGACTGGATTGACTTTGGCGGTATGAATGATGTACCGGCAGAAGAGTTTTTTGGTGCCGCCCATTGGCAGCTATACAAGGGCATTGAGTCACCCTACAAGGCTATTCTGAAAATTCTCTTGATGGAATCCTATGCTGCTGATTTTCCAAAAATCAAATGGCTCAGCCAGGTGACCAAGAAGGGCATATTCAGCGGTGATGAAAATGTTACCGACATAGACCCTTACATCCTGATCTACCGA
>JARRJW010000069.1:0-14123 GCA_037388785.1 Gammaproteobacteria bacterium | reverse complement strand
ACAGGTTGAAGCTTATCTGAAAACGCATATGCAGGATGAACGGCTTGAACTGGCCCGGCGTTGCTTTTATTTCAAAGTGAACATGCCGCTTTCCAAACCCTGCAGATCGACCTATGACTGGAAACGCAGAAGACTGGAAAAACTGGTCAGTGAATGGCATTGGTCTGATGCGGAAATCAGGCGACTTGATTCCAGAGACAAGTGGAAAATAGAAGAGGTTAACCGCGAAAGAAATATCCTGGTGCGCGAGCTTACCCAAAGTTACCGGGTGCTGATGAATTTTGCCCGTAACAACGCCGCGACCGGCGGTATTGATCCCCAGGAACTGAACCTGCTCGGTAGAAAACTTTATGCCGCTCTCGAAAAGCGTCCCGGTAAAATTGATTTTATCAATCCCGGCATTTCCAAGGAAATGTATGAGCCGCGTTTGTGTTTTCGCTTTGATGAGCGCAAAGGCCAGCAACGCTGGCAGCTATTCCGCGACGACCCCAGCATCAATCCATCTGTCAATGTGCTTAAAACAACCTCCAGCCTGCTTGAAATGCTGGCCTGGTGCCACTGCAACGACATTATTGAACCCGGTATCCAGATCATTATCCGACCCTACGATGCGCCAGTACCGATCACCGATCTGCGCCAGATACTGGACATGATCCATGGCCTGATTCCGGACCATCATGCGATTAAACCTGATATTAGTCAGCTGCACCGGAAGCCCTATACAGTCGGCGCGATGGCATTTATCAATATTGGTTTTGATCCGATGCTAGAGTTTTCCCGTGTTGGTCTACAGTTAACCTCGCGCCGTTCTGATCCTTTGAGTTTCAGTGCTAAACATATCAACCTGGCACAACGCCTGGATTTACTGTTTACCAACTCATGGGGTGAAATTGAAACCAGCACGCATATCGGTACCGACGGTCTGCTTGAAGGTATTCGCAAGTTTCTGCAGTCGATTCAACGGTCCGAAGCTTTTCCACATCCATCAGTAAATGGTTTTGGCTCATCCAGAAGTCACAACATCGCCTCTCGTGTGGAAAAGGTAATTAACGAACTGGTTGACTGCTTTTTTGAATCAGGGCCAGGCCTTAACAGCCGTGTTGTCTTGGAGATTGAAGATGGCTATGCGGTTTACTATCACCGCAATGACAACTTTCAATTCGTTCTGACTTCAAGTCAGAAAGAGTTGTTCGAAATGCTGGGTGAATCCCAGCATGAATTTGCCCCGGTAGTTTTTGATCACCATTCCATGCTTAACCACCCGCTGCCACTGATCATGCAAAATAACCGCCCGGATGTCATACAGCTTTACTCGTTGCAGGCAAGCAAAGGCATCCAGCTTTATGTGGTTGATGAATACGGTGCTCTGTTTTATCAGCTGGTGAAAAATGCTGATGAAAAACACCTCATGATTCAGCAACAGCGTTTTATCGAAAGTCTTTCCAACCGCCGCTCGTTGCTCTCAGTCGACAATGTAAATCAGATGCTGAATTACGCACCCGAGTTTTACCGGCTTGGACAAAACGACCGCAAAAGCTGGTATTATGAACCTGCCCGGCTACCCGCCGTCAGCGCACCCGGTGAGTACACTGAAATCGAACTGCAAATTGGAACCTCTTCCGAGCAGGAAACCAATAAAAACAGACTCAATAACTATTCCATCATCTGTGGTGAACTTGAATTTAACTACGTCGAGTTGAGAGACGATATTTATGCGGCTATTGCCGCACATATCCTGAAAATGCGCAAAAATGCCGAACGCTACCCGGTTTACCTGACATCGATTGCACCAACCGGCATGGCTGATGAAAAACTCTGGGCGACGATCAAAATGTTCAATTTCAAGAAACGCCTCGAAAACCAGATCAATATTGCTTTGCAGCAACTGGCACTTTAAAGCTTACGCCTCCAGACTACTCAACCATCGACTGATATCGGCGATTTCCTCTTCACAGACAGAATGCATCATCGGGTAATTGCGCCACTCAACCTGGTGCCCGTTTTGTCGTAACCAATCCAGAGATGACAATGCTTCATTGTAGGGAACCACGCCATCGTCAATACCATGGCCAAGAAAAATACGCTGCTTGTGCCGGTTGTCTATCGCATCGCGCAATGGCAGATAGGTTGATAATGCCATGACGCCGGCTAACGGCAGGTTTAATGTCAACGCTGTCAGCAAGGCAATAACGCCACCCTGTGAAAATCCGGCCAGCACAATATTTTCAACTGGAATGCTCTTATCATTTTCTTCGGCTACCAGGTGCGCAATACTTTCCACAGAAGCCATGATGCCGGCCATATCGACACGCCGGGTCAGGTCAGTCTGTAAAATGTCGTACCAGGCACGCATCATCATCCCGCCGTTGATGGACACTGGCATCACCTCAGCATGAGGAAAAATAAAACGGGTGACTGCTTTGCCGGGGAAATCAAGTTCGTCAACAATGGGGACGAAATCATTACCATCGGCACCCAGACCATGCATCCAGATGACCACCTGCTCAGCAGGCTGCTGACTGTCGATAATGATGCTGCTTTCCTGTTTATCTATTGCCATACCTTTTTGTCTGTCGTTATCTGTAACCGGACAGTGAGTCTCTTATGAAGCTCGCGGCAATTCAACCCTTGTCGCTGATTAGGCTACTTCATTGTCGATTAGCGATTCACTCAAAGGCGTTATTCCAGTACTATCAAAAAATAATTTTTTATCCTTTTTAGTCTTGAATCAGAGGTTTACCAATGCTTTGCTGGAGCCGATACCTTTTTATTTTGGTCGTTATCATTCTTGGAACAGGCAGTATGCTTTCCGCCTGTGGCCAAAAAGGACCGTTGGTAATACCAGATGAGTCGCAAAAGGTTGAATCCGCCCCCACCTGATCTGTTTTGCGGTAAAAGCCAATTCCAACCTGGCTGTACTAAATGTGCTTGCCAGGCTGGGTTCCGGTTTTGATATTGTCTCAGTGGGTGAGCTTGAGCGTGTCATCACTGCCGGCGGTGACCCCGGCAAAGTGTTATTTTCCGGTGTCGGCAAGCAGGCCGATGAAATGCGGCGTGCGCTGGAAGTTGGCATACGCTGTTTCAATGTTGAGTCGGCCGCTGAACTTGAACTGCTGAACCAGGTCGCCGGAGAAATGCAAACCCGGGCACCCGTTTCGTTGCGCGTAAATCCTGATGTCGATGCGAAAACACACCCCTATATTTCAACCGGCCTGAAAGAAAATAAATTTGGTATCGCCATTGAGGAAGCGATTGGCCTGTATCAATCAGCGCATGCAATGCCAAATATTGAAGTCACCGGTGTCGATTGCCATATTGGTTCCCAGTTGACTGAAATTGCACCATTTCTTGATGCGCTTGATCGTGTGCTGGCGCTGGTCAGACAACTTCAGGAGCTCGGTATTACTATTTCACACCTCGATTTGGGTGGTGGCCTCGGTGTTCGCTACCAGGATGAAACGCCACCGGAACCGGCCGAGTATGCAGGTGCCATCAATGAAAAACTGGCCGATTTACCTTTTGAGGTTTTACTGGAACCGGGTCGTGCTATCGCTGCCAATGCAGGTATCCTGGTGACCCGGGTCGAATACCTGAAACCAACTGCTGACAAGCATTTTGCCATTATCGATGCTGCCATGAATGACCTGATCAGGCCATCGCTTTACCAGGCCTGGCAAGAAATCGTTCCTGTTGATCAGCATTCTGATGGCATAGCTGCAAATTACGACCTGGTCGGGCCTATTTGTGAGACCGGTGACTTTGTCGGAAAAGACCGTCAGCTTTCACTCAGTCCCGGTGATTTACTGGCGATTCGTTCTTCCGGCGCCTATGGCTTCACCATGGCTTCCAACTACAACAGTCGTCCCAGAGCGGCTGAAGTGATGGTGGATGGACAGCAGGTTCACCTGGTCAGACAACGTGAAACCATTGATTCGCTGTTTGCCGGCGAGTCCTTGCTTCCCTGAGTCGACCCGATGAACCTGTCTTTTACAAAAATGCATGGTTTGGGTAATGACTTTGTGGTCATTGATGCTTCTAAGACAGCTGTTGAATTGAACCCTGAGCAGATTCGTTTTATCGCCAATCGTCAAAAGGGTATTGGTTGTGACCAGCTGCTGCTGGTAGAGTCTGCCAGATCAGCTGACACTGAATTTTATTACCGCATTTTTAATGCAGATGGCTCCGAGGTTGAACAGTGTGGCAACGGTGCACGTTGTTTTGCCCGCTTCGTTTATGAAAAAGGCTTAACGCAAAACCGACAGATCGATGTTGGCACTGCAAAAGGTAAAATCACGCTTTACCTTGAGGCTAATGACCTGGTGCGTGTCAACATGGGTGCACCCAGATTCAGTCCGGCCGAAATACCTATTACAGCTTCTCAACAGTCATCAATCTACTCACTTGAGATTGATGGCGAACCGATCGATTTTGCCGCTGTATCCATGGGTAACCCGCATGCTGTCATTCGCGTGGACGCTGTTGATAGCGCGGCAGTCAACCGGCTTGGTCCTGAACTGGAATCGCATCCTTTTTTTCCCGAGCGCGTTAATGTCGGTTTTATGGCTGTGCGCGACAGGCATGCCATAGACCTGAGGGTTTATGAAAGAGGTAGCGGTGAAACTCTGGCCTGCGGAACAGGAGCCTGTGCTGCAGTTGTCTCCGGCATAAAAGCTGGATGGCTCGACCAGGAAGTCGTAGTATCTCTTCCAGGTGGACAGCTGAACGTCGCCTGGGCAGGTGATGAAAACCCTGTCTGGATGACAGGACCGGCAACATTTGTTTTTGAGGGTAAAATTCAATTATGAGCAACACAACATTATCAGAAGAACAGGTTATCGATTTTCTGAAAAATCATTCCGACTTTTTTGTTGATAATGAATATCTGCTGGCGGAGTTAACCCTGCCCCACAATTCTGGTGGAGCGGTATCGCTGGTAGAACGTCAGGTCAGTACACTGCGAGCAAAAGCCAATGACCTGCAGGAACAGCTAACCGACCTGATCAATATTGCCCGTGAAAATGAGTCGCTTAACAGTCGCCTGCACAAAATGACGCTTGAACTGTTTGATGCCGCCACGCTCGATGATGTGATTGACACTCTGCAAAACCATCTACGCGACCAGTTCAATGCCGACTCGGTTGAGGTAAAGCTGTTTTCATCAAGTGAGTTAAAAAAGGAGGCTATCAAAGGCAGCCCCAGCCCCGCGCTTTTTCAACAGTTGATGAAAGATGGACGACCAAAATGTGGGCCGGTTGAACAACCCCAGCTGGAATACCTTTTTGGTCAGTTAACCCGAGATGCCGGTTCTGTTGCCCTGGTTCCGCTGGATGGCATCAACATCACCGGTATTCTTGCCATTGGTAATAGTAATCCCCAACATTTTCATTGTGGCCAGGGGACTGATTTTTTAAGGCGGCTCGGGGATATTGTGACGAAAGCCTTCGAAGCAGTGGAGCTCCCTGCCTGACTACGCTTATCTTTTGCAGTTAATATCGTGATGCTGAGATTATTGGTTATCCCGAGCATAGTCGAGAGATCTTTATAGATCTCTCTTTCCAGTCGAGATGACAATGCAAAATTTAATTGATTTTAAACTTTACCCGTCCTTTCCGCCTATATAAGCACAAACTCTCCATGCCTGTACTAGAGTAATAACTAATGGCGTCTTTATCTAAAAACTTAAATGCGTTCCTCGAACACATTCGCACCGTAAAGCGCTTGTCGCCGCATACTATCGATAACTATCAACGTGATTTAAAGCAGTTTCAAACCTGGCTGGATGAGCATGAAATTCCTGAATGGCACAAAGTGCGTCAGCAGCATGTGCGTCAGTACGTGGCTTCCCGTCACCGTCAGCAGGCATCGCCAAAAAGCCTGCAACGCCATCTTTCTTCAATTCGAAGTTTCTATAACTATCTGCTGAGTGAATCACTGGCGAAAATCAATCCGGCCCAGGGCGTACGGGCGCCCAAAGTAAATCGCAAGTTACCCTCTACCATGAACGTAGATGAAGTCAGTCAGCTGTTAACACCCAACAGCGACGATGTTCTCGATATTCGTGATCATGCCATCATGGAACTGTTCTATTCCTCCGGATTACGCCTGGCAGAAATGGTGTCGCTGAATTTACAGGACTTTCAGGGTGACCCTGATACCCTGGAAGTGATCGGTAAAGGCAATAAAACCCGCATTGTCCCGATCGGCAGCATGGCATTGCACGCTGTACAACTGTGGTTATCGCGTCGCGCCGAGATTGCCGCTGCCGATGAAATAGCCCTTTTCGTCAGTAAACGCGGCACGCGTATTTCCAGAAGATCAATTGAACAGCGCCTGTCACAGCAGGCTGTAAAACACTCCAGCAGCCAGCATTTACATCCGCACATGCTACGCCATTCTTTTGCCAGCCATCTGCTTGAATCATCAGGAGATTTGCGGGCCGTGCAGGAACTGCTCGGTCATGCCAACATCAGTACAACACAGATTTATACACACCTCGATTTTCAACATCTGGCCCAGGTTTACGACCAAGCGCACCCACGAGCGAAACGCAGAAAAAATTCTTAGCGGCCTGCTTTGGCTATTTCTCCATAAATGCCAACGTTTTTTTGCTGATTTTCAGGTAAAATCGCGCTTTGAGATTCAAATCTGGATATCCAATGGAGAAAATTCGCAGTACCACTATTTTATCCGTGCGCCGTAATGGCAAAGTTGTTGTCGGTGGCGATGGACAGGTTTCCATGGGCAATACCGTGATGAAAGGTAATGCCCGTAAAGTTCGCCGGCTTTACCGCGATGGTGTTCTTGCCGGTTTTGCCGGTGCCACCGCCGATGCCTTTACCTTGTTTGAGCGCTTTGAAAGCAAACTCGAAAAACATTCCGGCCACCTGACCCGCTCGGCGGTTGAACTGGCCAAGGATTGGCGAACCGACCGAATGCTGCGACGTCTTGAGGCCCTGCTGGTGGTTGCTGACCACACGGCTTCTCTGATTATTTCCGGTACCGGTGATGTGATTGAACCTGAAAACGGTTTAATGGCAATTGGCTCAGGTGGCCCCTATGCCCAGGCCGCTGCAACAGCATTGCTGGAAAACACGGATCTTTCCGCCCGTGAGATTGTGGAAAAGGGATTGAAGATCGCCGGTGACATCTGCGTTTACACCAACCAGAACCGCGTAATTGAAGAACTAGACTCGGATAACTAAGCCATAACATGACAGACATTACCCCTCAACAGATTGTCCAGGAACTGGATAAACACATTATCGGCCAGAACGATGCCAAACGTTTAAGTAACGAAATCACCCCAAAAAACATCCTTATGATCGGCCCGACCGGTGTTGGTAAAACCGAAATTGCCCGACGCCTGGCTAAGTTGGCCAATGCACCCTTTATCAAGGTTGAAGCAACCAAATTTACCGAGGTAGGCTATGTTGGCCGCGAGGTAGATTCAATCATTCGCGACCTGGTGGATTCCTCGGTAAAAATGATGCGTGAAAGTGAAATGGACAAGGTCAGGGATACTGCACGTGATGCAGCCCTTGAGCGGGTCCTTGATGTACTGCTACCCAGACCCACCGTCACCAGCTGGGAAGAAGAAAGTCAGACGGCTTCTGGCAGTTCTTCCACCCGCGATAAATTCCGTACCCGCATTATCAATGGTGAACTGGATGACAAGGAAATTGAAATCAATGTCGCCTCGCCACAGATCGGGGTAGAGATCATGGCACCTCCCGGTATGGAGGAAATGACCAACCAGTTGCAGGGCCTGTTCCAGAATATGGGAGGCGGTAAAACCTCGAAGAAAAAAATGCGTATCAAGGATGCGCTGTCGTTACTGGAAGACGAAGAAGCCGCAAAACGTGTTAACGAGGATGAGCTCAAACACAACGCGGTTAGCAATGTCGAACAAAACGGTATCGTATTCCTTGATGAACTCGACAAGGTCGCCAGCCGCAGCGAGAGCCAGGGCGCGGATGTCTCACGCGAAGGCGTACAGCGGGACCTTTTGCCATTGGTTGAAGGCTGTACCATTACTACCAAGTATGGCGCGGTTAAAACCGATCACATCCTGTTTATTGCATCGGGAGCATTCCATCTGTCAAAGCCTTCTGACCTGATTCCGGAGCTGCAGGGACGTTTACCAATCCGCGTCGAACTGTCGGCATTGAGCAGTGATGACTTTACCCGCATTCTGACTGAGCCTGACGCCTCTTTGACAGAGCAGTACCAGGCACTGATGCAAACCGAGGGTGTTGTGCTTAAATTCTCTGATGACGGTATCCGCAAAATTGCCGATGTCTCGTGGCAGGTAAATGAACGTACGGAAAATATTGGTGCCCGCCGACTGCATACCGTGATGGAAAGGTTACTGGAAAACATATCTTTTGAAGCCAGTGTAAAGTCCGGGGAAACCATTACCGTGGATGAAAACTATGTTAATGAACAACTGTCAGACCTGGCAATGAATGAAGATCTGACCCGATATATTCTATGATGAAGGAGTACTAGTATGTCACACCCTATCCCGACCGAGCTTAACTTGCACCGTGGCTCCAAAGTACTTGAAGTGACCTTTGATGACGGCTCCAATTTCAAGCTGCCCTGCGAGTACCTGCGTGTCAATTCACCTTCTGCTGAAGTTCAGGGCCATACCCCAGACCAGTCGGTATTGCAGGTTGGTAAAGAGGAAGTCAATATTGACCGTATTGAACCGGTTGGCAACTATGCTGTCTGCCTGCATTTTGATGATGAGCACAATTCCGGCATCTATTCCTGGGAAACGCTATACCGTCTTGGCGCCAATTATGATGAAATCTGGGCGGACTACCTGAACAGGCTCGAAGCCGCAGGCCATTCACGCAAACAAGCCAGTTAAGAGCCGTTGACATGTCAGAATCAAAAACAACACATTTTGGATTTGAGACCGTTGATGTCAAGGAAAAAGCCGAACGTGTGCGCGGTGTTTTTGATTCCGTAGCCTCCAACTATGATCTGATGAATGACCTGATGTCGATGGGTATTCATCGTATCTGGAAGAAATTCGCGGTCGAACTGGCCGGTATTCGCAGTGGCCAAAAAATTCTTGACCTGGCATCAGGTACCGGTGATCTTGCTGCACGCTTTTCTACATTGGTTGGACCCACTGGCCAGGTAATCATGTCTGATATCAATGCGGCCATGCTCAATGAAGGTCGCAATCGCATGCTAGACGAAGGCCATGTTGGTAATGTTCAGTATGCCCAGATCAATGCCCAGTTTTTACCTTTTGCGGATAACACTTTTGACTGCATTACCATCGGCTTTGGTTTGCGAAATGTTACTGACAAGCAGCTTGCCCTGGATGCCATGTACCGCGCACTCAAGCCCGGCGGTCGTATCATGGTTTTGGAGTTTTCTCATCCAACCACCAAGCCATTGCAAAAACTCTATGACTTGTATTCATTTAAGTTGCTGCCGTTTATTGGCAAAGTGGTTGCCAAAGATGAAGACAGCTATCGCTACCTGGCTGAGTCCATCCGCATGCACCCGGACCAGGATACCCTCAAGGACATGCTTACTGAAGCCGGTTTCGAAGACAGTGACTATCATAACCTGAGCGGTGGTATTGTTGCCGTGCATCGCGGTTTTAAATTCTAGGACTGACCAAGGCTTATGACGATTCACGATGCTGGACTGCTCGCGCTGGAAACGGCTCTTAACCAGTACCTGTCGATGGACGCCGAAATCAGTGCCGAGCTGGCCGAACTGCATGGCAAAGTGGTCGCTTTTGACTTATCGGGAACTGGAATCAAGCTGTATTTCATTCCGGCACAAAACAGTTCCATCCAGGTGATGGGCCATTACGAAGGCGAACCGGACTGCATGATACGCGGTTCAGCTTTTAGCCTGATACGATCCCATTTTGAAAATAATTCTGATGCCGTTTTTTCCGGTGATATCGAAATCAGCGGTTCCTCTCGGCTTGCCCAGCAGTTTACCGGTATCCTGAAGCGCATCGAAATTGACTGGGAAGAACACCTTTCGAAAATTACCGGTGATGTCATCGCCCACCAGGTTGGTGAGTTTGTTCGCACAACAGCCAGCTGGTTTAACCGCAACTGGCAATCCAGTGAACTTAACTTGAAGGAATATCTTCAGGAAGAATTGCGCCTGACGCCAGGTCAGCTTGAGATGGAAAACTTTTTTGATGATGTTGACCAGCTGCGTGATGATGTAGAAAGGCTTGCAGCCAGGATTAACCGCCTGGCTAACCAGCAGAGTTCATCATGATTCGCCTGCGCGATGCTTTTCGCATTATTCATATTAGCTGGGTGTTGCTGCGCCATGGGCTCGATGAGGTCGTTCTCGCTGCCCACTTGTTTCGGGCAATTCGTTTTTTTCGGTTTTTTTCACCTTTTTACTGGTTTTCGATAGGCAAAAGACCCGCATACGGTGTGCGTATTCGCCGCAGTCTGGAAGATCTTGGCCCTATCTTCGTAAAGTTCGGGCAAATGGTCTCCACACGCCGGGATTTATTACCCGATCATATTGCCGATGAACTGGTTAAGCTACAGGACAAGGTACCACCATTTTCTGGTGACATTGCTGTTCGCCAAATAGAGAAGGCACTGAAAGCCCCGATCGACGATATTTTTAAAACTTTCGACCGGACTCCACTGGCTTCAGCATCCATTGCCCAGGTTCATGCGGCTACGCTACCGGATGGTACCGATGTGGTAGTCAAGGTGTTACGTCCCAACATCGATAAAATAATCCAGCGTGATGTCAGTTTACTGGAAACCATCGCCAAACTGGCCCAACGTTATTCCCGGGAGGCACGTCGACTGCGGCCAGTTGAAGTGGCCAATGAGTTTCGTAAAACCATATTCGATGAACTCGACCTGATGCGTGAAGCCGCCAATGCATCACAGCTGAAACGCAATTTTGAAAATTCATCATTACTTTATGTGCCAGATGTTTACTGGGATTACTGTCGTCGGAATATCATGGTACTTGAACGCATTTACGGAACGAATGTGGGTCAGGTCGGTGAACTCATCAATCAGAATATCAGCATGAAAATGCTCGGTGAAAGAGGCGTTGAAATTTTCTTCACCCAGGTTTTTCGCGACAATTTTTTTCATGCCGACATGCACCCGGGCAATATTTTTGTCAGCCCTGAAGGTCAGTATATTGCCATCGATTTCGGCATCATGGGTACATTAACCACCGAGGACCAACGTTATCTTGCAGAGAATCTTCTAGCATTTTTCAATCGGGATTACCGTCGAGTTGCTGAACTGCATGTCGAATCAGAGTGGGTGCCCAAAACTACACGCATAGATGAATTTGAAGCAGCTATACGAACTGTATCCGAGCCTATTTTTGAAAAACCGCTTGCTGAAATTTCATTCGGTCACTTTCTGTTGAGACTTTTCCAGGTAGCCCGCCGCTTTGACATGGAAGTTCAGCCACAGCTGGTGTTACTGCAAAAGACGCTGCTGAATATTGAGGGCCTGGGTCGCCAGCTTTACCCCGAACTTGACCTCTGGTCGACCGCCAAGCCTTTCATCGAAGACTGGATTAAGCAACAGGTTGGGCCAAGAGCTTTTGCGCGCCGGATGAAGGAAAACCTGCCATTATTGTCAGAACAGCTGCCTGAAATTCCGTTGCTGGCCTACCGGGTGTTAAAAGATGCCAGTGAAGGACGTCTCAAGGTAAATTACCATTCCGAGCAGTTACAGGAAATTCACAGGGTTTTGAAAAAACAGCATCAACAGACGCTATCGGTAATCACCGGCAGCAGCCTGTTAATTACCGGTGGTGTTATTTATGGTCTTGGTGCCAGTTCGGCCACGTTATTGATGGCTTCCGGTACTGGAGGTCTGGGCCTGCTTCTGGTGTTGGGCGGTATACTGGGGTCTCGCTTAAAATAATTAATACGTTTTTCTCCATCCCTGGAGATTTAATGAGATATCTGTTTATTTCGCTGCTTCAGTTTCAGCCATTTTTACCAGGCGATGTACCTGGAGGTTTTTAATATCTTCAAACTGAACATGCACTGTAAATTTACCGCTGTTTATACGCTGCTCAATACTGGCTATATTCTTGCTGATTGAAATCAACGTGCCATCGCGGCCCTTGCCATCTTTGGTTTCCACCCGAACCCTGGCACCGATGTACTGCGGTAACTGACTTACCGGCGTATCCTGGAAGGTATACACAACACGTTTTTTCTTTTTAACCACTTCCTCTTCATCTTTTTTAGCTTGCGCCGGCTGACCACCTAGCATGGCATTGTAGCTATCAGACAGTTCAAAACTTAAATCCTGAATCGGCTGCTTGTTAACATAGACAGTTGCACCGAGCATGTTGAGAATATCCTCTGGTCGCACCGTCTGCAGCAGCATTGGGTTAATGTCCTTGGAAGGACGCAAGCGAATATCAATATCGCCTCCGGAAGCCATAAAGGTTTTTATTGCATTTCTGATACCCGGTCCGGGAGCAAAACCATAGTAGGTTTTGAAATCATCGTCACTGGCTTCTGCAATCATCTTTATATAAGCCAGTTCATCAATATTAAGCTTTTCACTACAGTATTTTTTAAGGCTTTTGAGATATTCCTCATCAACACTGTAAACAAATCGTATTTCATCAATTTTCGGCTGCATTGCCATCATCATTGGAGATCCACCGCCAATCATCGACGTGCTCATGTCAAAGCTACCCATGTCCTCAACAACAAGTTCCATCGTCATGCTGGTACTGTTGTCAATTTTGTCATAAGAAACGGTCATGCTGGCATCCGCATAAATCGCGTCGAAACCAATCGCTTTTAAATCTTCAGATGAAACCGAACTGCCGAATTCACAGGTTTTGGCAACCGGTATATTTTGTGCCTTGGCCTGCTGAGCTGCCATCGTGTTAAAACTCTGAAACATCTCGCCATCAAGCCCAAGCCTTAACCCGCTTACCGCCAGCAGCAGGAACTCCGGTGTCTGTTGTGACATCTTGGAAGCATCGGTAAATAGAAAGGCTGGACCATCACCCTGCATGGTCACTTCCCTGATCTCCAACGCATCCTGCAAGGTTTTTGGTGTGACTCGAATATTGTTGACACTGACACTGCCTTTCATCAGGTCAGAAGAAACGCCGTCATAGGTGATATCAGCAAACAATGAAGCCTGCTTGACCAGTTCATCAACCTTGCTGGTTGTCTGATAGTAAACAAATCCTTTCAGACCAAGATAGATTGCAGCAACAATAATAATTGGAATGAGTATTAATTTAACGGCTTTCATAATCCCGGCCCTTTTAGTTTGTGGGTCTGAGCAATCCGGCCTCAACCGCATCGCGTTTTTCTTTTCCTGACAGTTTTTCTACCAGAGCCAAAGCAAAATCCATTGCTGTACCCGGTCCTCTGGATGTGATGACTTTATCATCAATAACAACCGTGTCTTCAAGCACACGTGTTTGCGGTAAATCCATTTTATCAATAAATCCCGGATAGCTGGTTGCCATTTTACCTTCGAGCAGGCCGGCATTAGCAAGCACCTTCGGTGCTGCACAAATCGCGGCCGTGTATTTGCCATCCTGAGACATTTTCTTCAAGATGCGATGTATACGCTCATCTTCATCGAGATGTGTTGCGCCCGCCACGCCCCCCGGCAAGACAATCATATCAAACTCCTGGTTTACTACCTCATCGAGTGAGGTATCAGCAACCAGTTTGACGCCTCGGCTGGCGGTAATGGTATTGCCATCAAGTGACGCTGTTACGACGTTTATTTCTGCCCGTCGAAGCACGTCTATTATTGTGACGGCTTCGAGTTCTTCACTACCCTGGGCGAGTGGGACAAGGACGGTTGGCATGGATCACTCCTGTTTTTCGAACTGGCCAATTCAAAACGTTTTTTAACCAGTTCAGATAAGGGTACCAGCTTAACACCCCTGGTTTCTAGTAATGGCAGTTGTTGTTTGAGAAATGTCAGCGTTTCCGGGTAAGGGTGCGCTATGCCGGTTGCATAACCCTGCTTTTTTGCCTTTTCGATCAGCTCATTAAGTTGCTGTTGTAGTCTTTCAGGGTCACGTTCGTTATCAATGAAAACGTCACGCCTGAGAGAGGGCACTCCCATTTTTTCCGC
>JARRJW010000068.1:0-7351 GCA_037388785.1 Gammaproteobacteria bacterium | reverse complement strand
CGTTATTCCGAGCGAATTCACTGTACTTTGGCTTTTTTTCTTGGCCGCCATACGACGTTTCTCCAGTGAGTCTAAATTTTAAGGCCGCTATCTATACCAAAATGTGCCCTCACAGGCAACAAATTTTATCCTGATCCCAGGGTCGATTAACTGACTGAAGTGGGATATGGTTCTGAAAATTTTTGGGAGAAAAACCATGGCGGAGATAAAAGCGCTGCTTTTTGATGTGGATGGCACGCTGGCTGATACCGAAAAAGACGGACACCGGGTGGCATTTAACCAGGCATTTCAGGAAGCCGACCTCGACTGGCACTGGACCGTTGATATCTATGGCGACCTGCTTTCAGTGACAGGCGGCAAGGAACGTATTCGCTATTACCTGGAGAAATACCAGGTGCCGGCACCAGAAGTGGATGATTTAGCAGGTTTTATTGCTGATTTGCACAAAGCCAAAACCGCGCACTATACGCGTTTGCTGGGTGAAGGCAGTATTCCATTGCGCCCCGGTGTAGAAAGGTTGTTGACTGAGGCCCGTGAGAATGGGGTTCGCCTCGCCATTGCAACCACGACTACGCCCGCTAATGTCACAGCTCTGCTGGAAAACACCTTGGGCAAAGCCTCGATTGACTGGTTTGAAGTCATTGCCGCAGGCGATATTGTGCCGGCGAAGAAACCGGCGCCTGATATTTACCTGTGGGCGATGGAGAAGATGGATATAACACCGGATGAGGTGGTAGCTTTTGAAGATTCGGAAAACGGTGTGCGTTCAGTCGTTGATGCGGGAATCAATCGTCTGCTGGTAACCATCAATGACTATACTCGCGAGCATAATTTTGATGGTGCCACTGTAGTGCTTGATCAACTGGGCGAGCCCGGCAGGCCGGCTAAAGTTATTTCGGGTAAAGGACCAGCCAAAGGCTATGTGACGCTTGATGATGTTTTCAATCTATAAAGCAGGCTGTCATGTCAAAAAATAACATCGCAGATCGCATGAATGACGTGGCACCTTTTCATGTGATGAAAATTCTTGCCCAGGCCAGGCAACTTGAGTCTCAGGGCAAAAGTATCATTCACATGGAAGTTGGCGAGCCGGATTTCAATACGCCCGATCCAATTACCCAGGCCGGCATTCGAGCGCTGCAGGAAGGACATACCCACTACACACCTGCTACCGGCTTACCTGTTTTGAAGCAGGCCATTGCTGATTATTACCGGCGGCAATTCAATGTCGATATTGATGTTTCCAGGGTCATTGTTACTCCAGGGTCTTCAGGTGGTTTACAATTGATGATGAGCCTGCTGGTAAACCCGGGCGAAGCGGTGATGCTGACTGACCCAGGTTATCCCTGCAATCGACATTTTGTCCGGCTGGTTGAGGGTGAGCCACTTTCGATACCAGTGGATTATTCAAGTAACTATCAAATTACATCTGCCATCGCCGAAGAACACTGGCAGGATAATATTAAGGCGGTACTTCTGTCTTCGCCATCAAACCCAACCGGTAGCACGATTAGCCTGGAAGAAATTAACTTACTGAGTGATTTTTTGGCGCGCAAAAATGCCTATCTGATTATGGATGAAATATACCAGGGCATAAATTTTGACAGTAAGATCATGACCGCACTACAAACTGGGGCTGAGAACCTGTTTGTCGTGAACAGTTTCTCGAAATATTTCGATATGACGGGCTGGCGCCTGGGCTGGTTGGTTTTACCCACCGAATTTGTCGATGCCGCAGAGCGTTTTGCCCAGAATGTATTTCTGGCGCCACAGACAATGGCCCAGATTGCAGCGCTTGAGGCATTTGGTGATGAGACCCAGTCAGAGCTTTCCAGGCGAAGCCGGGAATTTCAGAGAAGGCGTGATTATTTGATACCTGAACTTCAAAACCTGGGCTTTAAGCTGCATTCCAAACCCGGTGGGGCTTTTTACCTGTACATGGACTGTTCTGCCCTGACTAATGACAGTTACCAGTTTGCCGTTGATTTACTCAATCATGCCGGTGTTGCAATAACACCGGGAATTGATTTTGGCAGTTACCAGGCTGAAAAATATGTGCGATTTGCCTACACCACATCGCTTGAGAACTTACAGGAAGGTGTGCGGCGGATTGCCAGCTATTTATCGTAAAATATTCTTGAGATGACAATTTTACCGTGTTACTGACATTTAACCTGTCATCTCCAGTGGAGCGAGAGATCTTGTTTACAAGGAGCGTAAACTAATGAATAAAGTCTTTTACATTTATTTTCTGACCAATTGGAATAATCAGATTCTTTACATAGGCGTTACAAATAATTTACAGAGAAGACTTTTTGAACATAGAAAGGGTATCGTTGAGGGTTTCACCAAGAAATACAATTTAAAGAAACTTGTTTATTTTGAACAGACAGATGATGTTTACAGTGCTATTTCAAGAGAAAAGCAGTTAAAAAAATGGAGACGGGAAAAGAAAAATAATTTAGTGGAATCTCTCAACCCGGATTGGTGCGATTTGGCCGAAGATTTCTCGTTTTACTCGAAATGACAAGTGGAAGTTATAGAGTCACTTACAATTGTCATCTCGAGCGGAGCGAGAGATCTTTTATGTCTTAAGTTTCTCATGCCAGTAGATAGTGGCCCCAGCAACAGCTGCTGGCATCACTGCCAGGTTAAGTATCGGAATAAACATCAGCACGGAAACACCGGTACCAAAAGACAAGGCTGAAATAGGTTTTTTTCGCAGCAGTTTTCGCTGTTCTTTGAACAACAGTTTTTGATTTTCAAGTGGGTAGCCAGTGTACTCAATGGTTAAAAACCAGGCACTGAACAACAGCCAGACAACAGAAGCAACCGGACTGGTCAGTGGAATCCAGACTAGAACCAGCAGGGGAATTGCGCGCAGCAAATAATAGAGAATCTTTCTGATTTCTGAGCCGATGCTTTTTGTAACATCCTTAATAAATGGGTCGGACTCTGGCAGGCTGACATCGGCATCAAGTTTGTATGCGACGGCTTCTGCCAGTTTGCTGTTAAAGGGTGCGCCAATAAGATTGGCAATAAAGGTAAAGCCATAAAAAATAATAAAAAGAAATACCAGCGCAAAAATTGGCCAGAGTAGCCAGCTTAAATACATCAGCCAGCCTTCCTGGGGCATCATGCTGGTCATGAAATTATCGAATTGAACAAACCCAACGCCAACAAACAGGCTAAGAACCAGAATGGAAATTAACATCGGGATAATTACATAACGCTTCAGTCCCGGTTTAAAAATCATGCCGAAACCCTTTAAGACATAGGAAAAATCAAACATTTTTTTCACCTGCTTCATTTATGCTGCACTTTGCAACATTTGATTGTACCAAAGTGACAAACCTTACGTCGGATAAACTGAAATGGATCATCATGCCCTTGATGGAATCTTGATAGTGCTCTCATTATCAGTGTTAACACTGATATGAATGCGGCGCATTCATTTACCGCCAATATTGGGATTTTTGATGACGATATTCAGACGTGATGATGATCATCACAGCTTGTTGCGGGAAAAAAGCCTTCTGAAAAAACCCGGTTTCGGGGCTTTGTTTTCCTGCACCGCGTTGGGGTTGTTAAGTCTTGCCTTTATTTCCTCGCGTTGCTGCCTGGCATTATCCTGTTTCAACCTCTGCTGAATATCTGCCCGGGTTTCAGATGGCAAGTCGAAGGTCATAATGCTGTTATCCCTGCGTAGAATAAACAGGCCAATTTGCTCGGCAAGATTTCCCAGTTGATCGGGTTCAATGGTTTTATCAAAATGCCCCAGTGATGGGAAATTATGCGATTCAATCTTGAGTTTGGCTGAGCCAGGAACAACAAAGACTCTCACCTGTACAGCGATTTGACCGGTCAAGTCAAAGTAAGTGCCGATTTTGCGGTTACGGTTGTCATAAACCGGTCGTTGGTCATATCCAACCTGGAAACTGAATAATTCATCAGAAATCGCATTGGCCCGTTTGTCGTTTTCTATAAGGAAATGAATGGGTTTATCACGCAGACAAATAAAGCTGATACGAATTTCCGTCATGCGCTCACTGCTGTTGGTCGCGATACTGTACTTGCCGTGATAAAAATTTTCCTGGGGTTCTTCGAGTCCCGGTATTTTGTAAGAGCAAACTACCGGGTCATCGATGAAGTTAAGTTCATTAACAAGTTCGTTGAGATAGGAATAGGTCTTTTTCAGCGCAGGATTAATGGTTGTAAGATAAATATGTTCGAAATGTTCGGCGCGCTTTTCTGCACTGTCGATTTCACTTCGCTTGGCATTGGCTTTCTGGTGAATGTCGTCGAGTAGACTCATTAACTGATTCCGTCTAGTAAATCAGACTCATTATTTTGCGTCGATAGGTAGCAACGAGCGGATCATCACCAAGCGAATCGAAAACCTTGAACATCATTTTACGGGCAGCGTCATCGTTGAACTCACGGTCTTTTTTCATGATTAACAGCAGGTTTTCAAGTGCGGCTTCAGTCTCGCCCTGCATCACCTGGGCAGCGGCCAACTTGTAACGAATGTCATTGTTTTCAGGATCCTGTTCCAGTTGGTTGGTCAGGTCTTCGATAGAAGAGTCATGACCGGCGATACTGTCAAATTCCATCTGGGCAAGCAGGCTTTTTACATCAGGGTTTTCTTTCTGCTCTTCAGGTAAGGCATCCAGAACAGTTTTAGCTTCTTCAAGGTTGCCCATGGTTGCGCTGATTCTTGCGTAAGATATCAATGAACGATAGTTTTCAGGATCCATCTGGTTGGCCTGTTTGACCAGCTCTAAGGCCGACTCGCTATCGCCCTCGGCAAGCAGTGCTTCAGCCTGGTCGATCAGGGCATCAGATTCTCTGGGAATATTTCGGTCAAGAAAAGCACGAATTTCAGTTTCAGGCAGCGCACCCATAAATTCGTCCACAGCTTCTCCGTTTCTGAAAAGTTTAATGGTTGGGATGCTGCGAATACCAAACTGCATGGATATCTGCTGGGCTTCTTCGGTGTTGACCTTGGCCAACAGGAATTTTCCCTGGTAAGCATCAGCAAGCTGTTCAAGTACCGGCTTTAATACCTGACAGGGTTGGCACCAGGTTGCCCAGAAATCCACCAGAACTGGCTGCTGGTAAGAGGCTTCAATAACGGCCTGGTTAAAATCGGCTTCACTTACATCAAATGAAAATGCTGAACTCATTATTTGGATCTCACATTAGTTTATTGACAGGAATTATTTCATAGCTGGTTGAACTTGAAAATCGACAGCGTCGATCCTATGTAATGTCAAATCATTTTAATTCAACGGGTTTTTATATGTCCGATAATTTACAAATCGTCTGTCCACATTGCGATGCGGTTAACCGTGTTCCCAGTTCAAGGCTTGGTGATGGTGGTAAATGTGGCAAATGCAAACAGCCATTGATCAATGGGATGCCATTGAACTTGACGCAAAGCAACTTTAATAGACACATCAGTCAATCTGATCTGCCCGTGCTGGTGGATTTCTGGGCCGAATGGTGTGGTCCTTGCAAAATGATGGCACCGGCCTTTCAGGAAGCTGCGCAGCAGTTGGCACCTCATGTGCGCCTGGCAAAAGTGGATACTGAAAGGGCTCAGCAGCTGTCGATGCAGTTTGGTATCAGAAGTATTCCTAGCCTGGTTTTATTTCAGGGTGGCCGGGAAGTTGCGCGTATGGCTGGAGCCACCAATGCCCAGGGCATTGTCGGTTGGGTCAGGCAACATCTAAAGAATTTGAGATAGACAGCCAACCAGTCATTGCCGTAGAATATCGATTCCAGAAAGCGACAAATTCCAACTCTATTTTTTGATCAACTTTGGTTTCCCCAAACGGGCGGCCGAAGATTAATGCGGCTTTTTGGGGAGTAATCGTGAGCGTACCTGCGATATTAGTGCTTCAGGATGGAACCATCTTCAAAGGTGAATCCATCGGTGCAACAGGGTCTTCTGTTGGTGAAGTGGTCTTTAACACATCGATGACCGGTTACCAGGAAATCCTCACTGACCCCTCATATAAAAAACAGATTGTAACTCTGACTTATCCCCACATTGGCAATACCGGCACCAACGAAGAAGATCCGGAATCATCTTCAATCCATGCGGCAGGTTTAGTGATCAGAGATTTGCCTCTGCTGGCAAGCAACTGGCGCAACCAGAAAAACCTCTCGGATTACCTGGCAGATAACAATATCCTGGGTATAGCCAACATCGATACAAGAAAACTTACCCGAATCCTGCGTGAAAAAGGTGCACAGAATGGCTGCCTGATGGCAGGTGACTGTGACGAAGACGAGGCGCTAAAACAGGCGAAGGAATTTTCCGGTCTCAAAGGTATGGACCTGGCTAAAGAGGTGACTACTGATGCTTCCTATGAATGGAAACAAGGCACATGGTCGCTTGAAAACGGCTTACCGGAGGATTCAAATGAATTACCACACCATGTGGTCGCTTATGATTTTGGCGTAAAGCGAAACATACTCCGCATGCTGGTTGACCGCGGCTGTAAAATCACCGTAGTTCCCGCGCAAACTTCTGCCTCTGATGTGCTGGCGATGAAACCCGATGGTGTTTTTCTTTCCAATGGTCCGGGTGACCCCGAACCTTGTGATTATGCCATCCAGGCAATTACTGAAATTGTTGAAACCGGAATACCTGTGTTCGGCATCTGCCTCGGGCATCAGCTACTGGGTCTGGCAAGTGGTGCAACCACGGTTAAGATGAAGTTTGGTCATCACGGTGCCAACCATCCGGTGCAGGACCTTGAAAAAGGCAATGTCATGATCAGCAGTCAGAACCATGGTTTTGCTGTTGATGCCGGTAATTTGCCCGATAACCTCAGGATTACGCACAAATCACTTTTCGATCAGACACTGCAGGGTATTCATCGTACTGACAAACCCGCCTTCGGCTTTCAGGGGCATCCGGAAGCCAGTCCCGGGCCTCATGATGTAGCACCGGTTTTTGATCATTTCATCGAACTTATGAATTAAGCAGTCATCTATGCCAAAACGAACAGACATTAACTCTATTCTTATCATCGGTGCTGGACCCATTGTTATCGGACAGGCATGTGAATTTGACTATTCCGGCGCTCAGGCCTGTAAGGCACTCAGGGAAGAAGGATTCCGGGTAATTCTGGTTAATTCCAATCCGGCAACCATCATGACTGACCCGGATATGGCGGATGCGATTTACATCGAGCCGATTAACTGGAAAACCCTTGAAAAAATCATAGCGCGAGAAAAACCTGATGCTCTGCTGCCAACAATGGGCGGTCAGACAGCTTTGAACTGTGCGCTTGATCTGGTTCGTGAAGGTGTCCTGGAAAAATACAATGTGCAGATG
>JARRJW010000067.1:0-9392 GCA_037388785.1 Gammaproteobacteria bacterium | reverse complement strand
ATGTACGCTACCCAACTGCGGGTTCTTCATCATCGGCTGAAGCACAGCCTTTTTATGTCAACTCACCCTACGGTATTACGCTTGCCCATAATGGTAACCTGACCAATTCTGATGAGCTTAAAGACGATGTATTGCGAGAGGATCTGCGCCATATCAATACGACCTCGGATTCAGAAATTCTGTTGAATGTGCTGGCTCATGAGCTTCACATCCAGGGAAAAATTCGTATTGACCCTAATGATATTTTCAAAGCGGTGGCAGGTGTGCACCGACGCTGCCGTGGTGGTTATGCTGCCGTAGCCATGATTCCAAATCATGGCATACTGGCTTTTCGTGATCCATACGGTATTCGACCGATTGTCTTTGGCAAACGCTCAACGGATTTGGGTACGGAATACATGATTTCATCTGAGAGCGTCGCGCTTGCTGCCCAGGGTTTTGACCTTGTCAGAGATATTGAACCCGGAGAAGCTATTTATATTACTCAGGATGGCCAGTTTTTCAGCTATCAGTGTGCAACCAATCCCAGTCACTGTCCCTGTATTTTTGAATATGTCTATTTTGCCCGGCCTGATTCATTGATAGACAATATTTTTGTCCACAAGGCACGTTCCAGAATGGGCGTGAAACTGGCCGAGAAAATACAGCGGGAATGGCCTGATCACGATATTGATGTTGTCATCCCGATACCGGATACCAGTCGTACCTCGGCGCTGGCGCTGGCCAATACGCTAGGCGTTCACTATACCGAAGGATTTATCAAGAACCGTTATATCGGAAGAACCTTTATTATGCCCGGCCAACAGGTCAGGAAGAAATCAGTCAGGCAGAAGCTCAATGCAATAGACCTGGAATTCAAAAACAAGAATGTATTGCTGGTTGATGACTCTATCGTACGGGGAACGACCTCCAAGCAGATCGTAATAATGGCGCGCGAAGCCGGAGCCAACAAGGTCTACTTTGCATCGGCGTCACCGCCGATCCGTTATCCAAATGTTTATGGAATTGATATGCCGTCGGCCTCGGAACTTGTGGCACATGGTCGTACCGAAGAAGAAATTCGTGAAGTGATTTCCTGTGACAAGCTGATCTACCAGGACCTTGATGATCTTATTGATGCTGTCAATAGAAAAGGCAAGGTCAATATTGCCCAGTTTGATACCTCGGTTTTTGATGGTAAATATGTCACCGGTGACGTCAATGAGGATTACCTGGAACAACTTGAACTGTTGCGCAATGATGCGGCAAAAGAATCCGAGGACCGGGCAGCGCGTTCAATTCTGGATATACATAATAATCCGTGATCAGCTTATAAAGCTAGTCATGACAAGCAGGTTTACAGACTTGCAGGAGTAGGAAAGTCGATTCGGTTAATGATTAAGGATCTGATCGAGGAAAGTTTTGGTTCTGTCAACCTGGGGATTTTCAAAAAATTCGTGGGGAGTATTCTGCTCAACTATTTCGCCACCATCCATAAAAATAACCCTGTCAGCGACTTTCTTGGCAAAACCCATTTCATGAGTAACGCATAGCATCGTCATGCCTTCTTCTGCCAGTTCAATCATGACATCAAGTACTTCCTTAATCATTTCAGGGTCTAGTGCAGAAGTGGGTTCATCGAACAACATAATATTAGGGTTCATGCAAAGTGAGCGTGCAATAGCGACACGTTGCTGTTGTCCACCGGATAACTGACCCGGATATTTATTGGCCTGTTCCGGAATTTTTACCCGCTCCAGGTATTTCATCGCAATGTCGCGTGCTTCGGCTTTGGGTTTTTTCTGTACCCAGATTGGACCCAGGCAGAGGTTTTCCAGGATGGTTAAATGCGGGAAAAGATTGAAGTGTTGAAATACCATGCCAACATCACGACGGATAGCTTCAATGTTTTTCACATCTTCAATCATCTCAATACCATCGACGATGAGAGAACCCTGTTGAAACTCTTCCAGCCGGTTTATGCAGCGAATCATGGTTGACTTGCCGGAACCGGAAGGGCCGCAGATAACAATTCTTTTCTATGTTCTGTGTTTAGTTTGCGTTCAATTGATGCGGCGATCACTGACATGGAAAAACATACTGTCCAGAAAAGACCGGCAACAAATAAATAACCTTCCTGTGCGTGGCCACCCAACCAGTAAGAATTACTCAGTGCTGCCTGGGTAGTACTGAGAATTTCAAAAATACCAATAATCATCAGGAAACTGGTATTTTTAAAAAGCATGATGAAAGTTGCGAGAATGTTTGGCATGGAAATCTTGATTACCTGCGGAAGAATAATTAACAGCGTCTTCTGCCAGTATCCCAGTCCCAGAGAATCTGCAGCTTCATATTGGCCAGCGGGGATGGCATTAAATCCACCACGATATACTTCCGCCATGTAACCGGCCATGAACAGAGTTAAAACGATCCATACACGAAGTAATTTATCGACATTTGTGCCTTCAGGGAAAAATAAAGGTAACATCACCGAGCCCATAAAGAATAACGCTAGGACTGGCACGCCGCGAAAGAACTCGATCAGAATAATACTGATACTTCTAGCCATCGGCATGCTTGAACGTCTGCCCAGTGCCCATATGAATCCAAGAGGGAAGGCGACAATGATACTGGCAGCAGCAAGAAAAATATTCAGAGAGAAACCGCCCCAATAATCCGTGGTAACTTGTTCAAGGCCGATCCAACTGCCATCGAGAATCAAAATTGAAATAAATGGCAGGGCAAGAAATAGAGGCACAAACACTTTTTCCCGTAGACCTTTTTTAACAAAGAAAGAGCCAAGTAAGGTGATGATTAAAAGTATCAGGCAAAGATTAACCCGCCATATCTCTTCAGTAGGGTAGCTGCCATAAAAAAATTGCTGAGACCATGCACTGATAAAAACCCAGCAGGCACCATCCTTAACGCAGTCATCCTGTGTTTCACCTGACCAGTTGGCTGAATAGAAAAGCCAGTCAAATATGCCGGGTAATACGTTTGCCAAAAGCACGAGTATGAAAATTGTTGTAATGGTATTTGGAATAGACGAGAACAGGTTGTTTTTCACCCAGGCAATAATACCGGCAGTCATTTTCGGTGCAGGTCTGGACGGGGCTGGCTCAAACGTCTTCATAACTTATCTCGACACCATGGCCACTTTTTTATCGAATAAATTCATCACAAATGAAATGAGCATGTTAAACAGGAAGTAAACTGCCATTGTCATGGTAACAATTTCAATCGCCTGGCCTGTCTGGTTAAGGGTTGTACCGACAAACACGGTAAACAGATCCGGGTAGCCAATTGCCGTGGCCAGTGTCGAATTTTTAACCAGGCTTTGATACTCGCTATTTAATATTGGTGTGATCACACGCATGGCCTGCGGCACGATAATGAGTTTCATGATCTGTTTTTCTTTCATGCCAATACTGCGCGCTGCTTCTGTCTGACCATGAGGTACTGACTGAACACCGGCACGCACGGCTTCACCTATAAAAGCGCCTGTGTAAATCGTCAGTGATAGCGCCAATGCCATAAGTTCAGGTATTACAGTAATGCCACCTGAATAATTGAAGCCTCGAAGAACAGGATATTCAAAATGAAAGGGTATGCCAGTGGCAATTAATACGATTATCGGTAATCCAAAGATTAACCCGAGACCAGCGTACAATACCGGAAACTGCTGCCCGGTTTCATCTTGTCTTTTCTTGGCCCAACGCTTTACAAAAAAAGTACCAATGATGCCGATGATAATAGCTGCCTGAACGAAAGCTGCTCCCGAGTCTGCAACAATGTCAGGCAAATAAAGCCCCCTGACATTGAGAAAAACGGCCTCCCCAAGTGACAGGCTTTGCCGGGCTCCCGGGAGTGTCGAAAGTACGGCGAAATACCAGAAAAAAATCTGCAGTAAAAGAGGTATGTTTCTGAAAATCTCAACGTAGATCGTCGCCAGCTTGCGAATAAGCCAGTTATGGGAGAAATGAGCAACTCCAATGATAAAGCCGACAATTGTTGAAAGTACGATACCAATTACTGATACCAAAATAGTGTTTAGCAAACCTACAACAAAGGTTCTTCCATAGGTATCAGTGGCATCATAGGGAATCAGCGACATTAAAATATCAAAGCCGGCTGTGCTCGAGAGAAAGTCGAAGCCGCTTTTAATACCACGGCTTTCCATGTTGGCCAGGGTATTCGATACAATAATATAAAAGAAATACCCCAAAGCCAGCACCAGAGCTATCTGATATATGACAGAACGGATTTGGGGATTGTTGTAAAAAATCGTATCGTTGCTGGACATATGTAATGTCAGGTTTTTTTCATGAATGACTTGTAGTGGTTTGGATTAAAGAGCCAGCTAAGCCTGGCTCTTTAAAACGAGTTTAATAAATTATAGAAATTAACGCATGGCTGGTGAGTAGAGAATTCCTCCATCAGTCCACTGTGCATTAAGGCCACGAGATATATTTAAAGGCGATTCCTTGCCAACATTTCTTTCAAAGGCCTCTGCATAGTTTCCAACCTGTGTGATTATGTTATATGCCCAGTCAGCCGAAAGGCCAAGTTTTTTTCCTAAATCGCCCTCGCTGCCTAACAGTCTTTTTTGACCGGGCTTGCCATTATCACGAATGTCTGCAGCATTACTTGAAGATACACCCTGGTATTCGCCTTCGATCCAGGCATTAACTGACCATTTTACAATATTGAACCATTCATCATCTCCCTGACGAACAACCGGACCAAGTGGCTCTTTGGAAATGACCTCAGGCAAAACAATGGCGGCAGATGGATTTTTCAAACCGATACGCAACGCATAAAGTTGTGATTGGTCTGAAGTAAGAAAATCACAGCGACCGGATTCGAAACCTGAACGCGTCTGGTCTGATGTATCAAAGGTCACCACGGAAAATTCCATATTGTTCTCGCGGAAGTAATCTGCAATAGCCAGTTCTGTTGAAGTGCCAGCCTGTATACAGGCTGCAGCGCCATTCAGTTCTTTAGCGCTTTTGACGCCAAGATCTTTGCGGACCATAAAACCTGTGCCGTCATAATAAATTGTACCGGCAAAATTCAGTCCAAGAGAGGTATCGCGGGTATACGTCCAGGTAGTGTTTCGTGACAATATGTCAATTTCGCCTGACTGCAGTGCGGTAAAGCGCTCTTTAGCCGTAAGAGGCTTGTATTTAACTTTGGAGGCATCGCCAAGCACCGCAGCAGCAACACTTCGACAAACATCTACATCAAGCCCGCTCCATTCACCTTTTTCATTTTTCTGTGAGAAACCTGCAAGTCCGGTACTGACACCGCAGTCAAGATAGCCTTTGCTTTTTACATCATCTAGAGTGCCAGCTTGTGCCGTGGAAATTGAGATCGCGGTAGAAAAAAATACTGTCGCAATAGCATATCTTAACTTCATTGGGAATTTCCTTCTTGGGTGTGGTTTATGTAACTTAATTTCAAAAATTAGATAATATGTGTCAACAATATAACAACAGGGCATACATTTGAAAATACAAGAAATTCATACTTCTCCTGATATATGCAGTGTATGAGTTTTTTCGATAATACCCCTGAATTAGCAGAGTTTTACAATTTACGTTACGCACTACAGTTTATGCTACATTTATCTAGAATAAATAATTTTCTGTTCTTCGGTATTATTAGCCATAAGAATAAATTGAATAACGCAACTGACAGTTCAACCCATATCTAACCGATTACTGAAGTTAAGTATTTATGCCTATAAGGAGAATCAGAGTGAAAAAAACAAGCAATATGGTGATTATTTCAGGAATGCTTGCTGCATTTGGTGCAGGTGAAATTTATGCAGCCACCGAATGGAATGTCTCATTGTGGGGTAAAAGGCGCGCATTTACTGAAAATGTCGAGAAACTTGCTGAGCTTGTTGAAGCCAAAACCAATGGCGACTTCAAATTAAAGATTTCTTACGGTGGATTGTCAAAATCCCGTGAAAACCTTGATGGAATATCCATTGGTGCATTTGAGATGGCCCAGTTCTGCTCATTTTATCATACCGATAAAAATCCGAGTATTACCGTAACCGAACTGCCATTCTCCAAGGATGTCTCCCTGTCACGGGTAGCAGAGATATATACTGAGGTATTTAAACACCCAATTGTTCAAAAGGACCTGGCTCGATGGAATGCCACGCTGCTGATGCCAACTCCAATGCCTCAATATAATATTGTAAGTAAAACCGAACCACTTAAAAGTCTAAAAGATTTTGATGGACTTAGGGTACGAGGACCAGGTGGCATTATGGGTGTGCTTGGCAAACTAGGTGCAGTTAAAACCGGTGTGCCTTTTTCTGAAGTACGTCAGTCCATGGATTCCGGTGTGATTGATGCTGCATCATTTGCACCTCATGCTCATCTGGCCACGAAATCCTATAAAGTCGGCAAATGGGCAACCACCAACCTCAATCTGGGCTCTGCAAACTGTCCTGTTGTGGTCAATTCAGATGCGCTAAATGCCTTAAAACCTGAGCACAAGGAAGCGCTGCTGGGTTCTGTTGAAGAAGCGCTGGCCTACTATGTTAAAAATTACGATGAAAACACGACCGCTAAATACCAGGCAGCGATCGAGGCTGAAGGTTTAACGCAGGTAACATTTACTCCTGAACAAACTGACGAACTGAACACCTTGGCCGAATCTGTTCGAGAAGAGTGGATTAACAAGTACAGCAAGGACTTTGATGCCAAAGCCCTGTTTGATTTTACATCACAACTATTCCTGAAATAGTCTTAATGACCTGTCCACGCCTGTTTGGCGTGGGCTAATTCAAAAAACATCTTCCTTAAATCACCATGTCTACTTCTGCAACAGTTCTGACCGACAACACGAAGTTGAGTCTGCTGGATCGCCTGTTTTTTAAATTTGAATCATTACTTAATCTGTTGGGTGGCATAACCATTTTTCTGTTAGTGCTGCTTGCGACAATCAATGTGCTGGGAAGATGGTTGTTCTCCATGCCTGTTGACGGCTATGTTGACTGGATTGAACAGGCCATGGCCTTTATTGCTTTTCTCGGAATTGCTTACACCAAGCGTCTCGGTGGACACATCCGCATGGATATTCTTGTCAGCCTTCTCAAGGGACGTATGCTGTGGTTTGTCGAATTTATTTCAACCATGATGATGCTTATGATCACGTTGGTACTTATCTACGGTTCCTATTTGCATTTCTGGAGGGCGTTCAGCATTGGTGATTCATCTCTGGATATCAACTTGCCGACCTGGCCCGCAAAACTGGTAGTACCCTTTGCTCTAAGTGTGTTGGCACTGAGGCTCTTACTGCAACTCTGGGCTTACGCCAGGGCCCTGAAGCAGGGTGGTAATTCAGCGGTAGGTGTGCCACTTGTTGAAAGTCCAGCAGATATCGCTGCAAAGGAAGCCGCATCTGTCATGGGTAATGATAACGAGGTGCCGAAGTGAACGAATTAGCAACGGTCCTGCTTAATATGAGTTCAACAGAGATCGGCCTGTGGGTTACCGGTGTCATGCTTTTACTGGTTTTTATGGGTGTACGTGTGGCTTTTGCGGCTGCTATTGCCGGGTTTGTTGGTCTTTTATGGATATTCACTGCCAAGCTGGGTTTTGAAAAAGGTTTCCTGGTTGCCGTCAAAATGGCAGGGACAATTCCACATTCGAAAGTTTCGACATTGGCATTGTCGCTAATACCCACTTTTATCCTTATCGGCTATCTTGCCTACCATGCCGGACTGACTAAATCACTGTTCGAAGCTGCCAAGCGCTGGGTCGGCTGGTTGCCGGGTGGCATGGGTGTCGCTACCGTATTTTCAACTGCCGGTTTTGCTGCAGTATCAGGTGCATCTGTAGCAACTTCTGCGGTCTTTGCCCGAATCGCTATTCCGGAAATGCTGAAACTGGGTTATGACAAACGCTTTGCTGCCGGAGTGGTTGCTGCCGGCGGTACTCTGGCATCACTGATACCTCCGTCTGCGATTCTGGTTATCTATGCCATTATTGTTGAGCAGGATGTAGGCTCACTGCTGATGGCAGGCTTTATTCCCGGTGCAGTTTCCGCATTGATTTACGGGGCACTGGTTGTACTGTTGGCTAAAACCCGGAAAAACTTTGGTCCACCTGTAACAGGTTATACCTGGAAAGAGCGTTTTGAATCCTTACCCGGTGCTCTTCCCATTTTCATGGTAATTGCAATTATCTTTGTCTGTATTTATGGCGGTGTTGGCACTCCCACAGAGGCAGGAGCACTGGGGGCATTCCTAATCCTCTGTATCGCGCTTTATAAAGGCACGCGCTGGAAAACACTTAAAAGTTCTTTAATGGAAACTGCCAAATTATCGGTAATGATTTTTGCCATTATCTGGGGTGTGTTGCTTTATGTACGTTTTCTGGGGTTTGCCGACCTGCCCACTGCATTTTCCGACTGGATTGTCAGTCTTGAGCAAAGCCCAATGCTGACCCTGATTTTTATTCTCGCGGCTTATGCTGTTCTCGGTATGTTCATGGATGCCATTGGCATGCTGCTGCTTACGCTCCCAGTTGTTTACCCGGCTTTGCTCGCGTTAAACGGTGGGGAAGCAGTCACTGCAGCAGACTCAGCTTTCGGTGTATCAGGTGCGGGCTTTGCAATATGGTTCGGGATTATCATCGTAAAGATGGCCGAGTTATGTCTGATTACACCACCGATAGGACTCAATTGCTTTGTTGTTGCCGGGGTGCGGCCCGAGTGCTCCGTTCAGGATGTATTTCGTGGCTCTATACCATTTTTCATCGCTGACTTCATCACCATTGCAGTACTCGTCTCTCTACCTGGCATAGTGCTCTGGTTACCAGGCCTGATGGGATACACCTAGTATTTCATGGATTATGTACAACTGATCATTTTAACATCAGTCGGTGTTATTGCCGGCTGGCTAAATGTTATGGCAGGTGGTGGTTCGTTACTGACTGTTCCTATTATGCTTTTTATGGGTATTCCAGGACCTGTGGCTAATGGAACCAACCGCATCGGAATATTGATGCAGAACATTGCCGCTGTCTCTACTTTTTTCAAGAAAGGTCACTCAGATTTCAAGTTGGGTTTTTCGCTCGCCGGTGCCGCCTGCATCGGTGCTGTTGGTGGCGCAATGATCGGGGTTAACCTTGATGGTGAATGGTTTGATCGCTTGTTGGCATTAACCATGATAGTGGTAATGCTGATGATGCTCACCAAAAGCAAAACAAAATCGGCCGGGCACGAACAAACTGCGAACCCGGGCAAACTCCTGCTTGGTCATGTATTAATGGTTGGGGCGGGCTTCTGGGGAGGTTTAATCCAGGTTGGTGTCGGTTTTATCCTGATGCCAATCCTTTACCGCGTAATGGGTTTCGATCTTGTCAAAGTCAACATGTACAAGGTTTTTA
>JARRJW010000066.1:0-7381 GCA_037388785.1 Gammaproteobacteria bacterium | reverse complement strand
GTAAATGAACCAGCACAACTGAACTGGTTGGATTTACCTCCAGAAGCGCATTGGCAACAGGCAAGAGAGCTGCTGATAGGTTTGGGTGGCATTGACAGGCAAGGGCATATTACAGATCAGGGCCGGGGAATGTCTATATTACCTGTTCATCCGCGCCTGGCGCATATGCTGATGCAGGCAGTAAGCAAAGAAGATAAACAAACGGTAGCTGATATTGCGGCTTTGCTGACAGAACGTGACCCATTAAAGCGTCATCCTGGCAGCATGCCATCAGTCGATTTGACCGTGAGATTGTCGGCATTGACCCAGTGGCGGCAACGACAATCAATCAAGGATGCTTATCCAAAAGCTTTACAGCAACTGGACCGGTTAGCAAAACAGTTTTTGAAACTGCTTCCCGATAAAAAAACAGCTCACCAGGATGCAGGTCTAAGTGTCGGTGCCTACCTGGCGATGGCTTACCCCGACCGGGTGGCAAAGCGAAGATCAAATAGTGTTGATTACCTGATGACCAATGGGCGCGGAGTTTCGCTACCTCAGGATGATGCGCTTGTGACAGCACAATACCTGGTAATTGCCAATCTCGATGCAGGTAAGCGTGATGGTCGGGCGTGGCTTGCGGCCAGAATCGAATATGACGAAATTGAAAACCTGTTTGGACAACAGATTCAACATAAGCGCATCGTTTACTGGGATAATCATCACCTTAAAGTGGTGGCTCGAGAAAGAACTTTTTTAGGTCAGGTCATACTTACTGAACACCAGGTTCCGTTAGAAAAGGATGATCCTGTCATCGATATCCTGCTTGAGCAAGTGAACAAGCAGGGACTTTGCCTGTTTGGTAATATCGGCAAGCTGGACTCACTAAGAGCCCGTATCCAGACGTTGCATAAACTCAAAACCTTTGGCGACTGGCCGGATGTCTCGGAAACCGGTTTGTTGGCTAACCTAGATGCCTGGCTCGTTCCCTGGTTGGATAATATCACCTCGTTAAAACAACTCAGACAGATGGACCTGGTGTCGGTATTTGAGTCATGGCTGGGTTGGGAAAAGCTCCAGCGGTTAAACGAACTGCTGCCTGAAACTTACCTGACACCGGCAGGCACACAACGAAAGATTAACTATGATTTTACTGAACAGCCTGTATTGAGCGTACCATTACAGGAGATGCTGGGCATTGCATATTCACCTGTTATCGCTGCTGGGCAATTACCCCTGGTCATTCATCTTTTATCACCGGCAGGAAGACCGCTTCAGGTCACCGGCGATTTGGCTGCCTTCTGGCAAGGTGCTTACCAGGAAGTAAAAAAAGAAATGCGAGGTCGTTACCCCAAACATTACTGGCCTGATGATCCGACATCAGCGCAAGCGACCCGATTTACAAAAAGGCAATAGAAAAAGTAAGTACGCTTCACTGAACGGTTTTCTAACTGTAAGTAATTCCAGTCTGTTAATGAAGTGATGACAAAATGCTGCGCAGAATACTGAATATATGACAAGGCTTTCGACCAACAATCAGATATAATAGCGCTGAGTTTTTCAAGTTCAATGATCGCTGTTTGCGGGCTGTTTTATTGCCACTTTAAAGAAATTGTACTGACTCGATTTTATTTAAAACCAAACTATCAAGAAAGCTTTATGTCAGAAAACCAATCAGACCAAAATTGTTATTTTTGTAAAGTCACACGTGGAGAGGCCGATCCGTTTATTTTCGAAAACAGATCATTTATCAGCATTTTTGATACCAGTCCTGTTAATCCTGGCCATGCCCTTGTTATTCCACGAAGGCACATAGCATCAATATTTGAGCTTAACGAAATGGAGGAGGCTGATTATTTTGATGCTATTAAAGGCATCAAAAGTATTATTGAAAAAACTGACATGGTAGATCTTTATAAAAATATGATCGAAATGGTTTCAGAACAGGGCCGCCCAAAGGAACACATTGAAACTGTTTTACAATTGCCTTTCATTACAAGCAAGCCTGATGCTTATACTATTGGAAACAATGATGGAAGAGAGGCGGGAAGAAGTATTGATCATTTACATGTTATTTTTTTACCACGATATAAGGGCGATGTAGAGAACCCAAGAGGCGGCATTCGCAACATAATCCCCGGTAGGGCGAATTATCAAAGAAGGTGAAGAGATTGTTGTCTATGGTCATCAGCAGCAGTTCTCCTGATTGGGCATACTTTACTAAGTTCAGACTCGTAAGGCTAGGTGGGGGCAGGTCACAACGGCTATGTGAAAAATAAAAAAGGCTTAACTATATAAAATAGTTAAGCCTTGTTATTGGTGGAGGTGGCGGGAGTTGAACCCGCGTCCGCAAGCCCTCTGCCGTTGGTACTACATGTTTAGTCAATCTATTAAGTTTAACTGGCTACTACCCGACCGACAGGGCATGCAGACAGCGATTTCAGTAAGGTTTTAACGAATCAACCCTGAACCAGTCTCATCGCGATCTTATGAGAATCGACGCCTGAATGTTTCCTGATCAGATCAGGGAACCACGGACGCATAAGCACGGCTCCGCTCAGACGGCACCCTACTGGGTATTAAGCAGCGAGTGCGTAGTTGTCGTCGTTGGCAACTATAAGTTTACAGCTGGATTTACGAGGTAATCTGTGCCTCGACATGCACCTCGGGTTTTGTAGCCCACGTCGAATGCCGTGTCACCCCCAAGTGTTACTTACTATGACATTCTAGAGATGGATTAGTTCTTACACAAGAAAAGATAAATTAATATTGGAAATTGTGATGTGAGGTTGCCGTTGTGTCATTCCCGGCTTGATCAGGCCTCCATTGGAATACTGTCCCGCGCGTAAGCTGTCATATCGAACCTAGTGAGACATCTTAAGATCTCTCGCTATGCTCGAGATGACTGGGGAGGGCAAGATGATTAAGGGAAGCGTGTAACGCATATCATTCCGCTCTTGATCCGGAATCCAGGCATAATTGATTCCTGAAGCATCCCAGCTCGGCCATCCAAGGCCTCGCGTTCAAACCTAAAAAAGTCATGTTAAATGGCTTTTTTACACCTAATGGAGTCGGTTTTCACCCAACGAATTTTCCACTTCTGAGGCGTTCTGCTTCCATTAGCTCTACTTCCCGCGCGCCTGAAATGACGATGTCATGGTCTGGAACAAAGTCCAGGCTGGGATCATGACGCTGGTAGGGAACACAATTCAAAATGGTTTTCATCGCATTTAAGCGGGCCAGGTTTTTGTCATCGGAACGTATCACTGTCCATGGTGCATGGCTGGTATGGGTTTTTTTCAGCATTTCATATTTCTGGTTGGTAAAATCATCCCAGCGTTCTTGCGCTTGCACATCAATTTCCGAAAGTTTCCATTGACGCAGTGGATCAGTTTTTCTGCGTTCAAACCGGCGCGCCTGTTCTTCTTTGGTAACGCTGAAATAAAGCTTTACCAGCACGGTGCCCTGACGAACCAGGTCTTTTTCAAAGCCAGTCACGCCTCGCATGAAATTTTTATATTCTTCTTCGCTGCAGAATCCAAATACTGGTTCGACTACGGCACGGTTGTACCAACTGCGGTCAAACAGCACCATTTCACCACCACGGGGTAACTCCGCTACATATTTCTGGAAAAACCATTGGGTTTTTTGTTCTTCGGTCGGTTTACCCAGGGCAACAACACGATAGTGTTTTTCATTCATGTAACGGGTCACACGTCGAATGGTACCGCCCTTGCCTGAGGCATCCCGGCCTTCAAATAAAATCACCATGCGGCGCTTGGTTTCCTCGAGATGCTTCTGCAGTGCCAGTAGTTCTGCCTGGTAGGGTTTTAATGACTGCTCCTGGCGACGACGTTTATAAGCTTTGTTGGTTTTGCGCAGTTTTTCTTTTAATGCTGTGTTCTCTGCTTTTAACTGCTCAACAGTCAATGTTTCTTGATTTGGGGTATTTTCTTCAGTCATGAATGTCTCCGTGCTGCAGCCTGATAAATCCAAATCATTATTGTGACTTAAAAATGGTGTTAAGTTTATGACTTGGGTCAGTTTAATGGCTATCCGGTTTTGAAAATCCGCTCTTTTTCGCGTTTCCAGTCCCGGTCTTTTTCTGCAGCGCGTTTATCATGCTGCTTTTTACCCTTAGCCAGGCCGATTTCCAGCTTGGCTTTACCACGTTTCCAGTAGAGTGCCAGTGGCACCAGGGTGTAACCTTTTCGTTCGATCAAACCGATCAGTTTGCTTAGTTGTTCGCGGTGCAAAAGCAGTTTACGGGTGCGGGTCGGGTCGGCCTTGACGTGACTTGATGCTGAGGCAAGCGGCGTGATGTGAGCACCAAACAAGAAGGCTTCACCTTTTTGAATGACAACATAAGACTCTTTCAGCTGTACCCGGTTGTCACGCAGACTTTTGACCTCCCAGCCTTCAAGAGCAAGACCGGCCTCATACTTTTCCTCAATGAAATAATCATGTCGGGCAATTTTATTGAGAGCAATTGTCGAACCGGTATTTTTGGATTTTTTCTTAGGTTTTTTAGCCATCGCGTAATTGTATGTTGCCTAGGGCATCTGTGCCAGTGCTGCTTGTTCCTCATGCAATAATCGCCGACAATACCATGCAATTAAAGATGAAACAGTTGAGTCATTTATGAGTGATAGAAAATCGATTCATGGTCAGTGGTCATCCCGTTTAATATTTGTTCTGGCGGCAACCGGTTCTGCTGTTGGTCTCGGCAATGTCTGGAAGTTCCCTTACATGGCTGGTGAAAATGGTGGCGGTGCATTTGTGATAATTTACCTGCTATGTATTGCTGTCATCGGTATACCTATCATGATGGCAGAGGTTCTTCTTGGTCGACGAGGTCGGCAAAGTCCAATCAATACCATGTCGACTCTGGCGAATGATGCAGGCGTTAGTCAACGTTGGGCCTGGTTAGGCTGGATCGGCGTCATTTCCGGGTTTCTGATCATGTCTTTCTACAGTGTCATTGCTGGCTGGGCACTGGCTTATGTTCTGGAAGCGGTATCCGGAGGTTTCCAGGGCTTTTCCGGTGAATCATCGGCCAATGCTTTTGTCGGGCATATATCTAACCCTGGAGTCACCACTTTCTGGCACACGATTTTTTCAGTCATGACGGTAATTGTTATTGCCAAAGGTGTGCGTTCTGGTCTTGAAAAGGCGGTAAAAGTATTAATGCCGACTTTGTTTGTTCTGCTGGTATTGCTATTAGGTTATGCAATCAATACAGGCTACTTCGAACAGGGCCTGGGTTTTCTGTTTAATCCGGATTTTGACAGGCTTTCCAGGGAAGGGGTGCTGTCTGCACTGGGCCATGCATTTTTTACTTTAAGCCTGGGGATGGGCGCTATCATGGTTTACGGCTCATATATGCCCGGTAAAATTTCGATTGCCTCGGCCACCATTACGATAGCATTCATGGATACCCTGGTGGCACTGGTTGCCGGCATGGCAATTTTCCCGATCGTGTTTGCCAATGGTCTTGAGCCCGGAGCAGGACCAGGACTGGTGTTCATCAGTTTACCGATTGCCTTTGGTCAAATGCCAGGCGGCCTGGTTTTTGGCACATTGTTTTTTGTGCTGCTGACGTTTGCAGCCTGGACTTCTGCTATTTCGATTGTCGAACCGGCAGTGGCCTTCCTGGTTGAAAACCGGGGTATGACACGTAAAAAGGCAGCACTGACCGTTGTTGGCCTGGCCTGGGCGTTAGGATTGATGACGGTGATGTCATTTGGCGGATGGGGTTTTGAATTTGAATTTGCAGGCGCCAAGAAAACCGATGGTGTTTTCGATATTCTTGACATCGCCACGACAAATTTCATGTTGCCGTTGGGTGGGCTGGCAATTGCACTGTTTGCCGGCTGGGTGATGCATGAAAAGGATACGGCGGAGGAATTAAATCTCAAAGCCGATTGGCAGTATAAGCTCTGGCGATTTTTGGTGCGCTTTGTATCACCGGCCGGTGTAATTTTATTCTTCCTGCATACCATTGGGTTGTTCTGATTTGGCTTCGGTAGAAAAATCTGCGCTAGTGCATCATTCCTCGATGCAGATGTACAAGCTCGTGGCTAACGTAGACGATTATGATAAATTTCTGCCCTGGTGCAGTGCCAGTCGACTGTTGTCAGCGTCTGAAGAGGAAATCTGTGGTGAGATTGAGGTATCCAGAATTGGCATTACGCAGAAATTCAGTACCTGCAACAAAATCAAACCCGGTGAATTCATGACGCTGAGCCTTAAAGAGGGGCCATTCAAGTCTCTGGAAGGCGTTTGGCAATTTACACCGTTATCGGACGAAGCCTGCAAGGTTTCCCTGAAACTTGATTTTGAGTTTTCCGGTAAACTCATCAATGCCGCTTTTGGTAAAGTTTTTTCAGCGATTGCGAATGAACTTGTCGATGCCTTCTGTCAACGTGCAGACGAAGTATATGGTTAATAAAATGAATCGTTACGAAGTTGCCTACGCATTAAAAGAGAAGCAGGTCATTTTGACCGTAGATACTGATAAGGAACTGACGGTGATCGAGGCAGTTAACCTGTCCGGTATCCTAGAGGCTTTCCCCGAGCTTAAAGAACAGAAACTCAAACTGGGTGTTTTTGGTAAATTGGCCAAGGAAACAGAGGTGCTTCATCCGGGTGACCGGGTTGAAATTTACCGGCCACTGATTGCAGATCCAAAAGAGGCCCGTAAAAAGCGCGCTGCTGAAGGTAAGAGTATGAAGAAAGGCCAACGTGCCTGAAGATTTATGGGTGCGATTCTCGCGATACCCGGTAAGTCAGTCTTCTTTTACATCAACACCGACAGCTTCAAGTGTGCGCCTGATTATGCCTTTATTCGCAGGTTCATGGTCAGGGACATCAACAATGGTTTCTTTCTTATCGACAACAGCCATTTCATCAACGGGCATCGGGCGCCAGTCACCCTCTATCGCGACCAGGCGGTCATTTTCAAAGAATAAAACCAGATCCTTGATAACCAGGTCTTCCGTGCTTTCCTTAAGGGAATAGACGTAATCCCAGCGATCCTGGTGAAAACTGTCTATCAGCCCTGGTGTACCCAAGGTGTAAGTAACCTGACGCTTGGTCATGCCCGGCTTCAGTCTGTTTACCATATCCTGGTCGATGACATTGCCCTGCTGGATAGTTGGACGGTACATCAGGGAAAGCTTGGCAGCATTTTCAGTCGCTGATTCACTGACCTGCCTGGCAACGCTACAGCCGCCTAACAGCGTAGCAAAGATCAAAATTGTAATGAGACGCTTGTGCATTTGATATAGATTATCATTTAATAATTGTTACAACGCTGACATAATACCGGAAAAAAATAACCAAGGCACGATTTAGAGGGCAAATATGGAAAACCAGGATATTCGAAAAGCCGGGCTTAAAG
>JARRJW010000065.1:0-7388 GCA_037388785.1 Gammaproteobacteria bacterium | reverse complement strand
TCGAGCTGAAGCCCAGGTCAAGGAAACCAATGCGCAGGTCGGTGTTATTAAGGCCCTGATCGAAAAGAAAACCATTAATGCTCCTTTCTCAGGTCGGCTGGGTATTCGTCATGTCAACCTTGGGCAGATACTGGCTGTAGGTGACCCTGTCGTTGAATTGCAAATGCTCAATCCCATTTACGTGGATTTTACAATTCCACAGCAAAAACTTTCGTTATTGCAGCGCGATATGCAAGTAGAGATCACTTCCGATGCGGTTACCGACAAAGTATTCGAGGGATTAATATCAGCGATCAATCTTGAAATTGATACCAAGACCAGAAACATTCTGGTTCGTGCCAAAGTGGATAATCCCGACGAACTGCTCAGGGTGGGTATGTTTGTTAACATCAAAGTAATATTGCCTGAAAAACGCCAAGTACTCGCCGTGCCTGCTACCGCAGTTCACTTTGCCACCTTTGGAAACTCCGTATTTGTCATCGAAGAAAACAAATCTGCTAAATCAGATGATAATAAATACACCCTCAGGCAACAGTTTGTTGTTCTTGGCAAATCAAGAGGTGACTTTGTTGAGATACTCAAAGGTCTGGAGCCTGGTGAAAAAATCGTTACCACAGGTGTTTTCAAACTACGAAGCGACATGCCAGTCGTCATTGATAACACCCTGTCTCCAGAATTCAGTACCCAGCCTGATCCAAGGGATTCCTGATGCCATCAAGTCCGGGTTCATCTGATAAATTCAGTTTCACCGATCTCTTTATACAGCGGCCGGTATTGGCTCTTGTTGTCAATCTGCTGATCATTATCGCCGGCTTGAACGCATGGAACTCTCTAAGCGTGCGACAGTATCCTCTTAGCGAAAATGCTTCTGTACAGATCACAACGGTATACGTGGGCGCCAGTGCCGAGTTGGTCAGAGGTTTTATCACAACACCGTTGGAACGTGCTATTGCCGCCGCTGAAGGCATTGACTATGTCGAATCAAAAAGCCTGCAGGGCGTTTCCATCATCAATGCCCGCCTTAAATTAAATTATGATTCAACCAAAGCGCTGGCAGATATCTCATCCAAAGTGGATCAGGTAAGAAACGAGTTGCCTTCTGAAGCACAGTTACCAACCATCAGTGTGCAGTCGGCTGATTCCGAAGTTGCAGCCGCCTACCTGAGTTTCTGGTCTGATATTCTTTCACCGGAGCAGATCACTGATTACCTGACACGTATTGTTCAGCCACGCCTGTCTGCCGTAAATGGCGTTCAGCGTATAGAAATATTCGGTGCCAGAACATTTGCCATGCGCGTATGGCTAAAGCCAGACCGCATGGCTGCTTTGCATATAACCCCCGCCCAGGTCAGAGACGCGCTGGCCGCGAACAACTACCTGGCTGCCATAGGCAGCACCAAGGGAGCATTAGTACAAACCTACCTCGCTGCCAATCCCGATTTGCATAATCCGGAAGATTTTCGGCGTCTGATCATTTAACAGAACGAAGGCATCATTGTCCGGCTTGAAGATATTGCTGAAGTGGAACTTGGTGCCGAAGACTATGACACCCTGGTCCGTTACTCCGGTGACACAGCCGTGTTTGCCGGCATCTTTCCCCAACCTAATGCCAACATTATTGAGGTCATCGACCAGATTCGCATCGAACTGGACAAGTTAAAACAGGAAATGCCCGTCGGCCTGGATGCCAGTATCGGTTACGATGCCTCGCAATATGTCAGCGATGCCATCTTCGAGGTTACCGGCACACTGGTTGAAACCCTGTTAATCGTGATTATCGTTATCTTTCTGTTTTTAGGCTCGGTTCGATCGGTTCTGGTACCTGTAATGGCAATACCGGTGTCTTTGATTGGCGGTATCTTTCTAATGCAGATGTTTGGTTTCACGCTTAATCTGTTGACGCTGTTAGCGATTGTCCTGTCAGTGGGCCTGGTGGTGGATGATGCCATTGTCGTCGTTGAAAATGTTGAAAGGCACCTGCGTGAGGGCCGTACGCCTAAAGAGGCTGCCAAGCTGGGTGCCAGGGAACTGGTGACACCCATTATCGCTATGACACTGACACTGGTGGCCGTTTATGTGCCAATTGGTCTACAGGGAGGTTTGACCGGCGCACTTTTCAGGGAGTTTGCCTTTTCCCTTGCAGGTGCCGTCGCCATATCAGGTCTTGTGGCTCTTACCTTGTCACCAACCATGTCTGCAAAGCTGTTAAGAAGTGCCGAGGATGAAGAAAAAGGATTGACCGGATGGCTCAATCATCGCTTTGACCATTTGCAACAGACTTATGGCAAGGCGCTTGGTAAAACTCTAAATGCCCGCCCGGCTATCTACTTGATATGGCTTTCAATTAGTATCGCCACCGTACCAATGTACATGTTTTCTCCAAAAGAACTGGCTCCGACTGAAGATCAAAGCGTTTTATTCGGGATTATCAATACCGCGGCCAATGCTACCGTAGACCAGAACGCCATCTATGCCGAGGCTGCAGAGAAAGTCATGCTGGATGTGCCTGAAGCTGCCCTAAGCTTTCAGTTACTGTTTCCCCCTTCGATTGGCGCTACCGTTGGCGCAGATGGCTTCAGTGGTGTTGTGGTTAAACCCTGGAATGCGCGCGATCGAAGTGTCACGCAGATGGTGCCTGAGATACAAGCCAAGGTAAATCATATTCCAGGCCTCCAAATCTTTATCACCACGCCGCCAGCGTTACCCGGTGGCAGTAATTTTCCAATTGAATTTATCATAACCTCCACCGCTGAGGCTGATGAATTACTTCAATTTGCCCAGTTAATTCAACAAAAGGCGATTGAAAGCGGACTTTTTGCTTTCCCGCCAGACATAGATCTTAAAATTGACCAGCCGCAGGCAACCATTGTTTTCGATCGAGACCGGCTTGCAGATCTTGGCCTTAACCTTTCACAGGTTGGTGCCGACCTGGCTACAGCAACCAGTGGCAATTTTGTTAATCGCTTCAACATGGATGGCAGAAGCTATAAAGTCATACCTATCATCCAACGTCAGGACCGTCTGACCACGGAACAGTTGATGAATATTTATATCGCTGGCCCTGATGACCAGATGGTACCGCTGGGTTCTATCGCAAAAGTTGAAAATTCAGTTGTAGCCCGTTCGCTAAACCGCTTTCAGCAACTTAACTCGGTAAAACTTTCCGGCGTGACAACCCGCACCCTGGATGAGGCACTGAGTTTCCTGGAAAAAACCGCCGATGAATTACTGCCACCCGGCTATGCTTATGATTACACTGGCGAATCTCGCCAGCTGCGCACTGAAGGCAACAAGTTCCTACCCGCTTTCTCACTTGCCATTCTGATGATCTTCCTGGTGCTCGCTGTACAGTTTAATGCTTTCAGAGACCCTTTCGTTATTCTGGCAGGTTCCGTACCTCTTGCCATGTTCGGCGCACTGGTTTTCACCCTACTGAAAATACCTGACCCTAACATGCCCTACTGGACCAATAGCTGGACGACGACCATGAATATCTATGCCCAGGTAGGACTGGTCACGCTGGTTGGGCTGATTGCCAAAAATGGGATTTTGATCGTTGAGTTTGCCAACAAACTGCAACTCGATGGCATTGGAAAAATGGAGGCGGTAAAAGAAGCAGCAATGATTAGATTACGTCCTGTTTTGATGACTTCTGTTGCCACCATTGCCGGACATTTTCCGCTTGTGCTGGTCAGCGGTGCCGGCGCAGCTGCCAGAAATTCAATAGGCCTGGTTCTGGTTGGCGGCATGACCATCGGCACCCTTTTCACATTGTTTATTGTGCCTTCTCTTTATATATTGATTGCCAAAGACAGAAACAAATCAGCCCAATAAGTTTGCTGGAAAAAGCCCTTAATTAAATGAAAGCTATTCGATTTGTTACTCAGTCGTCATTCCTTAAAGTTAATAGACTTTCCAGTTCAGTTCTTCTGCGCGTTTCTTAGCTAACGCTGGAATATCCTGGGCTACAAAATGCTTGTGCATTATCTGCACTCCCAGCATATGATTAATCACCGCATCCAGCTTGTTCTGAGTTGCTGCAGTGATGCTGGGATCATCATGGAGCTGAAATAGCGCCTTAACACCATCCGGCGACAGCAAACCAGCATCGCGTATCGCATTTTCATTGAGGTACTCATCGGCCAAATTCTGCATAGCCTGCCATTTTTGCTTGTCGGTATGTGCAGGCGGTGCCATGAAGGCAAACTTTTCGCGCTTGTACAATACCTCTGGAAGCAGGCCTTTCATGGCTTCACGCAAAACATATTTTTCAGTTTTACCTTTGATACGCAACGATGGCGGCAACTGCGCAGCCAGTTCTGCCAAATGATGATCCAGAAATGCCGGGCGTGCTTCCATAGAGTTAGCCATGTCAACACGATCTCCACCCCAGGTAAGTATCTGCCCTTCCAACATGGTTTTGATCCAGACATACTGAGCCTTGTCCAAGGGATGACGATTTCTTAAATAGTTTTCATCCAACTGCTCTGCTATGGCAGCACCAGGATCATAATCCTTTAACTGGGTCTGCAAATCATTATTTAAAATTCCCGGCACCCTGGTTGCTGAAGCCAGCCAAGGCTGTAAACAGCTAGGCGTAAAGCCAACTCGGTTTTCAAGTGCTGAATTGCGAATTTCATCTTCTGCCAGCATGGCGCCTTTAAACAGTTTGTTCTGTTCTGCCAGCAGTTTTTCCCATTCGGCTCTCTCTGACTGCGACAGATGATCAAGGCCATGTAAAAACATATCGCGCCTGAATGCCGGATAGCCGCCAAACAATTCGTCCGAGCCTTCTCCTGTCAGCACCACTTTATATTTAACATCACGCACATGCCGGCTCATCAACAGTTTGGCAACACCCAGGGTATTATAAATTGTGCGCTCGGTATGCCAGAGTGTTTCAACAAAGTTGTCGTAGAGATGACTGGCATTCAGCATCATGATGTCCTGATCCGCCCCAGCGCTTTCTGCCATTTCGGTAGCTATCGGTGATTCATCATAATCCTTGTTGTCAAAACCAATTGTGAATGCCTTGATCGGGCTCTGCATGGAAGCCGCAGCCAGCCCTATAATGGAACAGGAATCAATGCCACCGGACAGGTAACAGCCGACCGGCACATCGGCCTCAAGACGCAACTGCACAGCCTCAAGCAGTTTCTCCCTGACCGCTTCAATCCATTCCTCTTCATCATAGTTATCGCTGCGTTCTGATTCTTCCGGGAAGGGCATGTCCCAATATTTCTTTTCAGTTATTTTCAGCCTGCCGTTTTCGCGGCGAATATCCAAAGCATGTCCTGGCTTGATTTGGTGTATACCCTTAAAAGCTGTACTTCCGGGCACAATGGTTTGCATTAACTGATGGAACGTACCGTGCGGATCAAACTGACGTGAGACTTCAGGATGAGCAAAAAGTACTTTGAGCTCTGAACCAAAAACCACTCCACCGTCGATTTCAGCCCAGTAAAGCGGCTTGATCCCAAAACGGTCGCGTACCAACATCAACCTGTCCTCTTCCCTGTCAAACAGAGCAAAGGCAAACTCACCACGCAAGTGAGGCAGCATCGCATCAAGACCGAGCTTGGGGTAAAGATGCAGAATCATTTCAGAATCACTTTTGGTTTGAAATCTGGCACCGCGTGAAGTCAGATCGGCACGTATTCGCTGGTAATCATAAAGCTCACCGTTTTTGGTCAGCATCAACCTGCCATCAGCACTTTCAAAAGGTTGACGCCCCCGGTTTTGATTGAGGTCAACAATCGAAAGCCTGGCATGACTGAAGCCCACACCGGGCATACGACGGTAGCCAAAACCATCTGGCCCTCTGTGGTACTGGATCGCTGCCATGGCAATCAGTGTTTCCGGGTCTACCGGACGGTTTCGGTCACTGTAAATAAATCCTGCTATACCACTCATACTGCTTATATCCTGTTAACTGAAAGATTTGAGTATTGCTGACAGTAATGCCATGCGAACAAAGACGGCGCCACGCGCCTGGGCGAAATACCAGTTGAACGGGGTATTATCAAGACTACGATCCAGCTCTGCTGCCCTGGCCAGCGGATGTAAAATAATGGCGCCTTCCTTTAGAGGTGAATCGCTGTTTAAGCGGTAATTTTTACCATGCTCTTCATAACTGTCTGATACCCAGGCAATGGTGTTAATGTAAACAACATCCAGTTTAGGCAATTCCTTATCGAGGTTGTCAGTAACAGAAAGATGCAATCCGTTTTTCTCAAGTTCTTCCTGCTGTCCGTCACTGAAGACATCGCTATCGTCACTGATAATAACCACCTCTTTGATACCCGCTGAAAAAAGACTCAAGTATAGAAGCAAGCTGCGAATCGTTCGCATACGTCCGGGCACACCGATAATACCAATGCGAATTTTCTTATCATCGGGCATGTTTTCGGGTTCAGCCAGACCAGGATGCGCCTTTAAGATCGTATAAATATCAGCCATTGCCTGGGTTGGATGTTCGTCTATGCCGTTACCACCATTTACAATCGGTATACGCAGTCCCTCAAGCATCTCATATACAGCATTTTCATCACTGTCACGCAATACCACCATGTCACCATAATGATTGAGCATTTCACCTACATCAAAAAGTGACTCGCCTTTGGCGATGCCAGTCGTCGCCGGATCAGTTATCGACATGATGTCACCACCGAGACGATGCCAGGCGCTTTCAAACGATAGACGCGTTCGGGTACTGGGTTCATAAAATGCAGAAATAAGGATTTTTCCTGTCAGAGGTCGGGTTATGCGCTGCGGCTCAGTCTCGTACCTGGCTGCCAGGCGACTAATCTGAATGAGCTGTTCCCTTGAGAACTGCCGAGCCGATATCACCGGACGATGTGCAAGATCCAGTAATGGCACCAGATCCTCTTCCACAGTCTCCATTAGAATTCGTGGACTTTCAAATCCCTGGACATCTAGTCCCTGTTGCTTTAGCGGCTGATCCAGTTGCTGCAAATCTTTTTCATTTACCACAGCTTTCCACCTTTTTTATCCTTTAACCAAAAGAAAATGAGAATGACTGGAGCAACCGCAACTGCCAGCGTGCTGACAATGATGAGCAACTCCAGGGCTGATGCCGTTATCATCATGAGCGTTCTCCAGCGCTGACCTGCTGAGTGTTGAGAAGCGACCAGTCATAGGGCCGCGGCATGAGCAAAGTACTGAGCAGTACCAGTAACATGGAAACCGCAGCGGAGATTAGTGCAGCGACATAAAAACCGATCAGGAAATAACTGGCCAGACCTATCAGGGTACCCAGCAACATGGCAAACGAGGCACCAACCGGATTGGTATTCTTCCAGAACAATCCAGCAGCTACCTGCCAGATAGTACTGGCGACGAAGGCACCAGTCAGGTACAGCAATTCA
>JARRJW010000064.1:7501-9400 GCA_037388785.1 Gammaproteobacteria bacterium | reverse complement strand
GAAAATATAGGGCGTTCGCGCAAGCAGGATGTGATTTTTGCCATTCTCAAAAGCCATGCAAAAAAAGGTGAGGATATTTATGGTGACGGCGTTCTGGAAATTCTTCAGGATGGATTCGGTTTCTTACGCTCAGCTGACAGTTCATACCTTGCCGGTCCGGATGACATTTATGTTTCGCCAAGCCAGATCAGACGATTCGGTTTAAGAACCGGCGATACCATTGCTGGAAAAATTCGGCCCCCCAAGGATAACGAACGTTACTTTGCCATGCTCAAGGTCGCCGAGATTAACTATGATGCGCCCGAGAATGCCAAAAGCAAAATTCTATTTGAAAACTTCACTCCGCTGTTTCCTAACAAGCAAATTAAGCTGGAGGTAGGTAATGGTAGTACTGAGGATATAACTGCCAGGACCATAGATCTGGTGGCACCTATCGGCAAGGGTCAGCGTGGCTTGATTGTTTCGCCGCCAAAAGCCGGTAAAACAATGATTCTGCAAAATGTTGCTCAGTCTATTGCTCACAACCATCCGGAATGTTATCTGATTGTGCTGTTGATTGATGAAAGACCGGAAGAAGTGACTGAGATGGCTCGTTCTGTACGAGGTGAAGTGATTTCGTCTACATTTGATGAACCGGCCGCACGTCATGTTCAGGTTGCTGAAATGGTTATTGAAAAAGCCAAGCGACTGGTAGAGCACAAGAAAGATGTCGTGATTCTACTTGATTCAATCACTCGCCTGGCACGTGCCTATAACACGGTAATCCCGTCTTCGGGTAAGGTGCTAACCGGTGGTGTTGATGCAAACGCTCTGCATCGTCCCAAGCGTTTCTTTGGCTCGGCGCGTAACGTTGAGGAAGGCGGCAGCCTGACTATTATCGCTACGGCACTGGTTGATACAGGCTCGAGAATGGATGACGTGATCTACGAAGAATTTAAAGGCACGGGTAATATGGAGGTCCACCTGGATCGACGTATTGCTGAAAAGCGTATCTTCCCTGCCATCAATATCAACCGCTGTGGTACGCGTCGTGAAGACTTGTTGATGAAACCTGACGAACTTCAGAAGATGTGGATTTTGAGAAAAATTCTGCATCCGATGGATGAGTTGGCAGCAATGGAGTTCCTCTTCGATAAACTCAAAGTATCAAAAACCAATGATGAGTTCTTTGAGTCTATGAAGGGTAAAGGTCAATAGTCTTCATATTAGCTTACCAGCAAGCTAATTTATAAATTCCACAACCTCATCAAAACCGAGTCGATGGCGTGGCGTTTGTTCTCCTGCCCGATATCCAAGTGCAACTAACACAACTACCTGAAATTGGTTTGTGTCAATTTCCAGTGCTTTTTCTACGGGCTGTTTCTGAAAGCCTTCAATCGGGCAACTGTCTACACCAGCTGATGCAGCGCCAGTCATGATGTTGCTTAAAGCGATATAGCATTGCTTGGAATCCCAGGCGTAATGATTCATTACTGGTTCAATTTCGCTGGCATAATGCGAGGCATATTTATCGATATAGGCCGCTTCAGCTTCGGCTGACAAATTACGACGATGAAACTGTTTTTTGACATACTCAGAGCCAGGCAGGGTTTTATCTGTTTTTTCCAGAATCACAACGACGTCGCTGGAGTCGGTAATCTGAGGTTGATCCCAACAGGCCGAACGCAGTTTTTGCCTGACTTCCGTGTTGCGAATCACAAGAAATTTCCAGGGCTCCATACCGAAAGATGAGGGAGAAAGTCGCGCACATTCAAGAATTTCACGAAGTGTCTGCTCGGGGATTTTTTTCGCCGGGTCAAATTTTTTACAGGCATGGCGAAATTTTAGTGCATTTAATACTTCATTCATGATTGGGTCCAGATTATTAAATTACTTTATTTTTACATGATTCAGGTAAAA
>JARRJW010000064.1:0-7468 GCA_037388785.1 Gammaproteobacteria bacterium | reverse complement strand
CACGGCTAATGCCGTGCTTTTTAGGTCATGAAGGAGAAGTCTAGAATTTAGAATTCACCGGTTGTACCTGCAACCATGATATCCAGCATGTTCTGGTTAACTCGGATTGCCGTTTCGACAACTTCCTGTGGCAGGAAGTTGTTTTCGATGATGATATCAAGGTTCAACATCATCAGCTGAATTTTACCTTCCTGGTCTTCAACCATGGAGATGCGGCATGGCATATAACTGGCAAAAATCGGATTGGCCAGAACCATTAAGCGGGCATCGGTTGGTCTACAGAACTGAAAGATAGACAGGTAGGGTGATTCGATACCACGTTCCTTAAGTTCTTTGGAAACGAACTGTTGGGCAACCAGTTTCTGGTTGAGTTCAACTGCTTTGGATAGCATGGCATTAATGGCATCCTGAATTTCAACGCCTTCTGACAGCGGCATTTGCACCACGGTCTGTTTGATGTCAGTAATCACAAGGTTATTTTTCTCACGCGTTTTGGAAACCGCTTTTGACTTATTGACATCAGCAACTGCCACTTTGGGTAACTGAACCTTGAAACCGTCCTTGAAGCTTTCGTCGTCAAGAGTTGCAATGAAAGAAGTCAGGTTGGTAAGTTCTACATCTTTAAACTCATCAAAGGTTTCATCCTCTTCATCGTTGGCATGGATACGGCTTTTGTACTGGAACATCTTCATTGACTGGTAAAGGTATTCGACATGCTGACCGGCAAGAGGCGGTGCTTCTTTTCTGGGTTTGCCATAACCATCACGAGCGTGACAGGTTTTACACTCATCCATGAAAAGTTCCTCACCTTCTTCAGTGTCACCGCTGGACTGCCTGACATCAAAGCTGGCATCTGGTCGAATATCAATCATGGAAAGATAAGTGGCAATATCTTCAATGTCGGCATCACTCATTTTGTCGATACTGGCGGTTTTTACCATCAAGGGATTTTTCCGGATACCATCGCGATATTCCTTGGTAGCCTTCATCAAATATTCTTTAGGCATGCCGGCGAGGCGGGGTGAAAGTTTACCTGGTGTACCCTGGCCAATATTGCCGTGGCAAAGTGCGCAGCTTTTGTTGATTTCCTGACCATTGGCCAGATCAACGGCATTGGCACCGAGTGGCAATACAGCAAGCAAGAAAATAGAGATTAACTTTTTCATTTCAGTGTTTCCCTTGTTTGTGATGTTAATTGTTATGAATTATTGTCAACCAGTGGAATATGTAATTATAAGTGACAAATATTATTTTACCGACACTATATAACCGACTAGCGCCAATTTGTACGCGGTTTAACATAACGATTTTATGATGAGTTATTAAAAATAATAATGACTTTTCTCAATTTATAAGTATTTAAAAGCATGAAACCACAAAAAGCCATGATTCTGGCTGCTGGTAGAGGGGAGCGCATGCGCCCCCTGACCGATACAATACCCAAGCCACTGATTAAAGTCGGTGATCGGCCATTGATACAGCATCACATTGAGGCCCTGGTCAGGGCCGGCATTCAAGACCTGGTGATTAATCACGCTCACCTCGGCGATAAAATTGAGACCTCTCTTGGGGATGGCAGTCACTTCGGTTGTCATATCAGTTATTCTGCCGAGGGGCATGGCCAGGCTCTGGAAACCGGGGGCGGTATTTTTAAGGTTATTGGCCATTTTGATAACTTGCCGTTTCTGGTAGTCAACGGAGATATTTGGACTGACATGGAATATGCAGATTTAACCATTGAAGATGATGTCGATGCACACCTGGTGATGGTTAACAATCCGGCGCATAATCCTGAAGGCGATTTTGTCCTGAAAGATCACCGGTTGATAGAGCATGGTTCAACTAAACTTACATTCAGTGGGATTGGTATTTATCATCCGCGTCTGTTTGAGGGCTGCCAGCCAGGCAGGTTTCCTCTGGCGCCTCTACTGAAACAGGCAATTGCCAGGGGCAGGGTCTCAGCTGAAAAATATTCCGGCCGCTGGATAGATGTCGGCACACCGGAAAGACTGGAAACAATCAACAGGCTGTTAAGTCAGTAATTTATGGGACAGGAAATTTCAAACAGTTTTTTCAGTCGGGATGATTTTGAACATTTTTCCGACCGCTTGCGCCAGGAAACCCAGTTATTACATGACTGGATCAAACAGGGCGAGTTATCGGAGGGGGGGTATCAGGCGGGTTTTGAACTGGAGGCCTGGTTGTTGGACCCGGATTTAAATCCTACGGCTAATAACGAACATTTTCTGGACAAGCTCGCCAATCCCATGGCGGTACCGGAACTGGCACAGTTCAACTTTGAGTTGAATGGCCATCATCGGGATATTCGTGGCAAGGCTTTCACTGCGCTTTACCAGGAAATGGCTGGAAACTGGTCACAGTGTCAGAATACTGCTGAACAGCTGGGTCTTAAGATTGCCGCAATTGGTACCTTGCCGACTGCCCGGCTTGATGATTTCAATATCAACCATATGTCGCAAATGCAGCGTTACCGTGCTCTTAATCAGCAGGTACTCAGGATGAGGGAAGGCAAGCCACTGAGCTTTAAAATTCAGGGAAAAGAAACACTGGATTTCAATCATCCTGACGTCATGCTCGAGGCGGCAACAACTTCATTTCAGATTCATCTGCGCATGCCGTTGAGCAAGTCAGTCAGGCTATACAATGCTGGTAAGATTGTCGCGGGACCAATGACGGCGTTAACGGCCAACTCACCTTATTTTCTTGGCAAAGATTTGTGGGCAGAATCACGTATTCCAATTTTCGAGCAATCTGTTCAGGTGGGACAGTCTGATCTTACCAAACGGGTCAGTTTTGGCATTCGTTATGCGAATGAGTCGATTATGGAAGTGTTCGATTCTAACCTGGCTCGCTATCCTATTATGCTGCCCGAGGTGATGGATGAACCGCCTGAGTCGCTGGCTCACCTGAGGCTGCATAATGGTACGATTTGGCGCTGGAATAGACCTCTGGTTGGTTTTGATGAAGACGGAACGCCACATTTCAGGCTCGAACATCGCTGTGTGCCATCCGGCCCAAGCTTGCTTGATTCGATTGCCAATGCAGCATTTTTTTACGGCATAGTGGCTTACCTTGCAGAAACAGAGGAGCCTTATGAAAAGCAAATACCTTTTCATAATGTGCGTGATAATTTTTATCACTGTGCCTATCACGGCTATGAAGCAGAAGTGCTCTGGTTAAATGGCCGTCGCTGGCCGGTCATGGAGTTGTTATCCAGCGAACTTGTTCCCAAGGCGCGGCAAGGCTTGTTAAAACTTCAGGTTGATGAATCGGAAATCAGTTTTTGGCTGGAAATTATCCAGGAGCGAATTGCCAAGCAGATATCCGGCGCCGTATGGCAACGTCGCCATGTTGCCAGGGGAGCATCCCTGAAGCTCATGTTGTCAGATTATCTACAAAACCAGGCATCCGGTCTGCCTGTCGATCAATGGGACCTATGACAGTGATGTTATCTGAATTGAATGCTCTACCAGAGGGACTGCTAGACCTGGAAGCCAGTCAACTTCATAGCGTGTTGGGCGGTCCAACCCTGATTCATCTGCAGGGCAGAGAAAAGCAGCCTCTATTTGTATCAGTACTGATTCATGGCAATGAAACTGTCGGCTGGGAAGCCATCCGGCTTTTATTGCCACAATATGATGTCGCCGGAGGTGACAAGAGGTTACCGCGGTCCCTGAGCCTGTTTGTAGGCAATACTGCTGCTGCAGAAAAGGCGCAAAGGTTTTTACCTGGGCAGCCTGACTATAACCGGGTTTGGCCAGGGTGTTCTCATGCGCATGAGAATCAGCATTTACCAGAACATGCACTGATGACAAGTGTGATGGAGCGTATGAAAAATCTGGATGTTTTTGCCAGTATTGATTTGCATAACAACACCGGCATGAATCCTCACTACGCCTGTATCAATGTTGTTGATCATCGTTTTATGCAACTGGCAACACTATTCAGTCGAACCGTTGTTTATTTCACCGAGCCCTGCATGGTCGCTTCCATGGCCATGTCAAAGCTTTGTCCCTCGGTAACGCTGGAGTGTGGCAAGGTAGGTTCCAGTCATGGCCCTGAGCATGCGGCCGAGTATGTGGACGCCTGTCTGCATCTCAGTGAGATTGCGGATACAGCTGTTCCAAAACATGATATTGATCTTTTTCATACGGTAGCAACAGTAAAAGTTCCGGATGATATTAACTTTGGTTTTGACACCGATGATTTCGAACTGTTCTTTCCGTCTGATATTGAACATCTGAATTTCAGGGAACTGGATGCAGGCAGTTATTTTGGCAGTATCTCCGGAATAGAACGCATTCCGCTGGAGTTGACGGGCGAACAGGGAACGATTGATCCAAACCATTATTTTTCGGTCGTCGATCAGGATATTGTTCTGAAAAAATCCGTAATGCCATCGATGCTGACAAAAGATAAAACGGTCATCCGGCAGGACTGTCTCTGTTATCTGATGGAAAGGTACCTATATTAATGACGGCCAGTAATGGCGAAAACTGTGTGCTATGTGGATCAGGCCATTCAATTACCTTTCATCACTTGATCCCGAGGACCTGTCACAGCAACAAGTGGTTTAAAAAGCATTTTGATAAAAATGATATGCGCGAGCGGGGTATCCAGGTCTGTCAGCGGTGCCATTCATTTATTCATAAACAGTTCACAGAAAAACAACTCGGCAGAGAGTTGAACACACTTGAGAAACTCCTGGCCCACGAAAAAATGTCGGTGTTTGTAGAATGGGCAAAAAATCACAATTAAACTTAGGGATGATCAGGTAAGTTGTCATTTCCGTCTTTGCCTCGCCCTCTGGTCTAGCTAATGCTGTTAAAATTGCTCCAGGCAATTTTTGTCGAGATGACATTACAGGAGTTAATCAGAGTTTGCCTGGTTATTAATTGCAAAGAATATCTGTAGGAAAAATCCGAATTTTGTTCCTAATGATTAATATCAATGATCTGCACCACTGCCTTCGGATAAAACTGCAGCTATCAATCAGGAGCAGTATTTTATGGATATCTTATTTTTTATAAACCTTTTCGTCGCCAGCGTTATTGTATTAGCACTGGCGAGAGTGTTTTTCTGCCAACTTTCGGGTCGATGTAGCAATTCCGGGGATTAGTCTTTTACACTGGATTTAGCAGTATTGAACGGTGTGTCATGCCTTCGGGCTGAGGCAAGCCCATCAGCTGTAAAACAGTAGGCGCAACACTGGCGAGCCCGGCACCAATTGACAGTTGCCACTGGGTTTCATCAATGAGCAAACAAGGGACAGGATAAACAGTGTGTTGGGTATGAGGTTCGCCAGTTACCGGGTCGACCATCTCATCACAGTTGCCATGGTCTGCGGTAAGGATAACCGAGTAACCTTTTTCAACGGCTGCATCCAGCACGCGGCCGACTTCGCGATCCAGGGTCTCAACGGCAGAAATGACTGCGTCCCTGATCGCGGTATGTCCGACCATGTCACCGTTGGCAAAGTTGACCGCAATAAAAGGAAAGTTGGGTTCCTCTGACATGGCTTCTATCACGGTATCAGCAACTTCTTTGGCACTCATTTCCGGTTTCAGGTCATAGGTTGCAACATTCGGAGAATCAATAATTTGGTGTTTTTCACCGGGAAACAGATCACCTCGACCACCGTTTAGAAAAAAAGTGACATGTGCATATTTTTCTGTCTCGGCGCAGTGAAACTGGGTCAGTCCGGCGTGGCTGATGGTTTCAGCCAGGGTATTTTTGGGACGGTCCTGAACAAACGCAAAAGGAATTTTGTACCAACCGTCATACTCGGTCATAGTCGTGACTGACACCGGGGTATAGTCTTCCCGATCAAATTCTTCGAAATCCTCTTTGAACAAGGCGGAAACCAGTTGCCTCGGGCGGTCCCGTCGAAAATTATAAAAGATGACTTCATCTTCTTCCTCGACAGGATCAAAATAAGGCGTTATCAGCGGATTGATGAATTCATCGGTTTCATCATTATCATAACAGTGCTGAATGGCCTCGCGCAGTTTATCGATTTGCGTGCCTTTTCCCCGGGTTATCGCATCAAATGCCAGCTTGGTGCGATCCCAGCGATGATCTCGATCCATGGCATAGTATCGACCACAAATTGTAGCGATCTTGCCACCGGATCTTTCCAGGGATTCAGTGAATGAATCCAGGGTATGTATAAATGACTTGGGTGGTACATCGCGGCCATCAGTAATCACATGAACAAGAGGTGATACCTGGTGCCGGTGGCACAGGTCCAGCAACGCACACAGATGACGAGTATGACTGTGTACACCGCCGGGTGATGCCAGGCCGATCAGATGAAGTTTGCCATTACCCTGCGCTACTCTTTCAATAGCAGCATTTAGTGCATCATTTTTTAAAAAGCTGCCATCCTGAATGGCTTCATCAATCAAAACCAGGTCCTGGCGAATGATACTGCCAGCACCGATTGTCAGGTGGCCAACTTCAGAATTACCCATTTGACCATCAGGCAGGCCTACGGCATTGCCTGATGCCTGCAACAGCGTATGCGGGTAGCTGGAAAAATATCTGTCAAAATTCGGTGTTTTGGCGAGGCTTAAAGCATTATTTTCACGACTGGGATTAACGCCTACGCCATCCATTATGATTAACAAGGTTGGACGTCTTGGAACAGTTTGTTGTTGTGTCATCTAAGTGTTGTTATGTTTTTTTCTTGGTTAAGAGTGGGGTTGGCCTGCAGGTCAGCATGGTAAGAAGATCGTACCATTGGACCGGATGCGACATTCCTGAAACCCATGGCCTCGGCATCAATACGTAGTTGTTCAAACTCTTCCGGCGTGACAAACCGCTCGACTGGCAGGTGGTCTCTGCTGGGTTGCAGATACTGGCCAAGAGTCAGCATGTCACAGCCATACGCGCGCAGGTCTTGCAAAACGGTTTGGATTTCCTGCATTGTCTCTCCCATGCCAAGCATGATGCCAGACTTGGTGAGTACGTCGGGCCGCTGTTCTTTATAAGCCTTCAGCAAGGCAAGCGAACCGGAGTAATCAGCACCTGGGCGACATTGCCGGTAGAGCCTGGGTACTGTTTCAAGGTTATGATTAAAAACGTCGGCCGGCTGCTCGCTGAGTATCTGTAACGCGGTTTTTTCGCGGCCACGAAAATCCGGTACCAGCACTTCAATTCGGGTTGCAGGCGATTGTTCGCGTATCTGCCTGATGCAGTCAGCAAAATGTTGTGCTCCACCGTCACGCAGATCATCGCGATCCACCGATGTGACAACAACATAATTCAGCTTCATTTGGGCTACGGCTTCGGCCAGCTGACGTGGTTCATCAGGGTCCAGTGTCAGGGGTTTGCCATGGGCAACATCACAAAAGGGGCAGCGTCGGGTGCAAATGTCACCCATGATCATAAAGGTGGCCGTACCATGTGAAAAACATTCGCCTAAGTTAGGGCAAGCTGCTTCTTC
>JARRJW010000063.1:0-26453 GCA_037388785.1 Gammaproteobacteria bacterium | reverse complement strand
CTTGAAATTACTGAAGATTGCCTGGCAGAGCATATTACAGGTATATCCTCTGTATTAAACCGTTTGCGAGAACTCGGGGTTAAAATTGCATTGGATGATTTTGGTACCGGACAGTCTTCGCTGAATCATTTACGAAGTTTCGATTTTGACGTCATTAAAATTGATCATAGTTTTGTTCGTGATGTTATATCCGACCCTCGCGATGCCAATTTAGTCAAGGCCATTATCCGTTTAAGTCACGCATTAGGACTGAAAGTCATTGCTGAAGGTGTAGAAAACCATGAACAATCTGACTTTGTCTGTAACGAGGGTTGTGACTTTATACAAGGCTATTTTTATAGCAAGCCTTTGCCGGGTAACGAGGTGTTCAAAATGAGCACCCTGCAGGCCGCCTCAACTAAAAGCACCTACCAGCATATTGATCATTAACTCTATATCCTGCTCCGACAGTCCCTCGCTTCCTGCAACTGAACAACTTAGGTTTGCTCCTGCTATTGGTACTGACGAGTGTTTCCTGAATAAATCAAGCGCGTTGCCACCACCTGAAATGATGTCCCTGATGACGAGAGGACTCAGCATCCCAGCAGTTTCCATAACAGGAAAATCTACCAGATTGTGTAGCGCAGTAAGCAATTTAGGGCCAATAAATTGAGGAGGAACTCGACCGGTATTTTTGAGCAGCAATTTCTCAGCCGTTTCTGTAAAGAAATCTAAAAATACATTCGCTTGTCTAAACATCAAAAATGCGTTGTGTACTTTTCTGTAAACCCGCAACTGACTATTTTGGTCTTTTTGAATCCACACTTCACGTCCAACAGCATAATTGCTATCTGGCAAATTGAATTCATCTGGATGGAATATCAAAAAATCAGCATCACACCAAACTACCGTTTCATAACCAGCAATTAGATATTTTTGCAACCATTGCAGCCGGGCTAAATCGGTGAGGATCACCTTTTGAAGGGTATAACGTTCTACAAGCTCAGGGGGCAACAGTTCAAAAAGATGATCATCCAGAAACTGATAATCAAACCCCTGTTGCTCGGACCAATGCTTCACAGACTCAACACAAAAGTGAAGCCAGGAAGGTGTCAAAGGCAATCTATGGGACTGAAGCACCAGCGTATCACTTTTTCTAGCCATATATTTTCCCCCGACTGCCTGTCTATTGTGTCAGTAAAAAATAAAAATTGAAATGGATCATCAGGCTTTACTAAGCGATATCCTGTATAGTTTGGCAAGAGAATTTAGTTTGAATCGAAAAAAATTGACTGGTGAAAACCTCCGCCAGAATTAGGCGCCAGCATTTGACTGAATTGGTAATACTCAATGGCTCAGGCTACTCTTGTTTAGTACGACCAGACCCAGCATCTTTACCATGATCAAGCCACTGCTCTGGTTTTTTCACAGGGTGCAAACCTGTTAGGTTCTCTGATCTTGCTAATTGACTGGACTTTCGTGAAAGTGGCAATTTAAGAAATTTAAGTTTCAGGGGCGGTAATCCCCCCATTTTTAACCGGTTGAATCCAAGCCTGTTAATTTTCGGGAGGATTACCGTGCAACAGATACTCAATAGCGGCCCCAATAAAAAAGCCCGCTTGAATAAAGCGGGCTTTTATCACCTTCATCAGAAGGATTTGTAAGTTTTACAGCTGGTGTAATTATTTAGCAGCCGGAGCAACTGGCGCGTAACCGTACTGGTAAGACTGGTTGTAACCGTAACCACGACCGTCGAAGTTGCTGTTCATGTTCTGGTAACCGTTACCGTCGAAACGGCTGTCAGCGTTAGTGTAACCATTGTCGTTGTTTCAGAAAGCTGAAGCCTGAGCTGAAGCGATGATAGCTGCGATAGCAATAATTTTTTTCATGATATTCTCCAAAAAGTTTTAAATACGTTATGTTTTAATTACTGGTGATTGTGATCACTCAATGGTTAGCTAGTATATAAGCATTTACTAAATTAGTAGGCGTTATTTTATTAAATGCTTATATTTAGAGAATTTTATTACCCAGACAAGGTGACTTATGCTCAGCATTGGCAAGCAAAACTATTTACAAATCATCCAGTCCAGCGAACATGGCGTTTACCTTGATGCAGGCAAACAGACCAGGGTACTGCTACCTGGGAAATACCTGCCAAAAGGTTTTCAGGTCGGTGACTGGCTGGAAGTATTTGTCTACTACGATTCGGAAGACAGACTCATTGCCACTACCCGAAAGCCTCTCGCAGAAGTTGGTCAGTTTGCTTATTTAAGCGTTGTTGATGTCAATAAAACCGGGGCATTTCTGGACTGGGGACTGGAAAAGGACTTGCTCGTTCCTTTCCAGGAACAATACAAACGCTTGATAAAAGGCAAGTCATATACGGTATATTTATATCTCGATAAAAAAACCAAACGCATTACTGCAACCACGAAACTTGACAGTAAGCTCACCGAATCGAATGAAGGTCATTTCAAAAAACAAGATGAGGTTGACATTCTAATCTGGCGACAAACAGATATCGGTTATTCAGTCATCATCAATAACCGTTACCAGGGCCTGCTCTATAAAAATGAATTATTCAGAACTGTTAAGTATGGCGAAAAACTAAAGGCCTTTATCAAGGATATCCGCCAGGATGACAAAATAGACGTTACGCTCAACAAGAGCAAAAAGCAGGCTTACGAAGAACTCCCCGAAAAGATCCTGCGCTATCTTGAGAGCAATAACCGCGTTTCAAGCATTACCGACAAGAGCTCACCTGAAGAAATTTATGCCGAATTCGCTGTCAGCAAAGCCAATTTCAAACGCGCAGTTGGCAGTTTATACAAAGCCAGAAAGATTCAGTTAGAGCCGGGACAAATCAAACTACTCAACACTAAGTAGATTCCCCCGGCTAAAGCCAGGGTACTTACCGTTACAGCTCCATTCGGAGCTGATCTGAATCCTTTTGTCCTTGATACTCTTCATAGTTTCGGATGACATTTTCATCAATACCTACGCTACTAACGAACCAGCCCGGCGAGCATACTTTGTTTTCTTTCCAGCACACTTTCCCTAACCAAGGAAATGTTTTTCTCAAAAACTATGTGCTAATGCACTCGATGAAATTAACCTACGTTGTTTAGTATACAAAACGACTAAAGAAATTAAATTCATTTGTCTGCTTTCCCATATTCCACCCAGTAAGATGACTTAATACTGAAAGCAGGCATAAGGAAGTAGAATCCATAGGCAACTTAGGTGAAGTAAAAAACCTGATCGTATATGGCTTTGGTGTTAATACGTTCGCACGTGCAAGGTTTGCTGAAATCTAATCTGTTCGGCTGAGTTCAATCGTTAGACTTAGCCGGCGCCGTTTTGATGATATACAATCAGGCATGTCATAACTTTTTTGAGGCCTGAGTGTTTTCTTCCTTGATTCCCAGCATAATCGCCTTTGGCGTCGCTGCCCTGGTGATCGTCATCGCCGGCAGCCGTCTGTCCCGATGGGCTGATATGTTAGCTGACCGAACCGGCATGGGCGAAGCGCTCTTCGGGGTCTTGCTCCTGGCTGGGGTTACCTCGCTACCTGACTTCGCTGCAACCCTGAGCGCGGCATTAGACGCCCGTCCCGACCTGGCCATGAGCAACGTCATGGGCAGCATGGCGGTAAATCTGGCATTTCTTGGCGTGGCTGACATTGTCTACCGCAAAGCTAACCTGGAACACGCGTCCGCATCCCCTGTTAACCTAATGCTGGCGGGGTTGCTGATTGTGTTATTGACTTTGCCGCTACTCGCTGTCTTTACGCCAACAGTTACTGACTGGAGCGTTCACCCGATCACGCTGGTGATCGTCGCCGCCTATCTATTCGGCCTGCATCTGGTTCACCGCACACAGGCAAAGCCCATGTGGTTCCCTCGATTGACCCGACAGACAGTTTCAGATGAGCCTGAAATGCATGATCGTGATCGTTCGGCCTCCTTGTGGCTTGGGTTTATAAGCATGGCTGTCTTGACCGGTATGGCTGGCTGGATCTTGATGGAGGCAGCAAAGGGCATTGCCGACCAGACTGGGTTGTCCGAGACCCTGGTCGGCGGCCTGTTTACCGCTCTTGCTACTTCCACTCCCGAGCTGGTGACTACCATCGCAGCGATACGAATTGGAGCGCTGACCCTGGCAGTAAGCAACATCTTCGGCACCAACTGCTTCAACATGCTCGTTATCGCCGCGGCTGACGCGGGCTATGCCCAGGGATCTATCTACCATGACATGGCACCGGTTCAAATGACTTGGGGCTTAGTAAGCATCCTGATGACGGCCATCCTGCTGCTGGGATTGGTGCGACGAGAGACCTATGGAATCGGCCGAATTGGATTCGAAAGCGCTCTTATCCTGGGTGTTTACGTTATCGCACTTAGCGTCATTGTAGTGAGCGTCTGAGGTGCCCTGCTGAAATACAGATGGCAAATGCTAGTTTGAACGGCATAATTAATGATTATTTCAAATAACGTATTACAATAAGTTATCAATTCAGTATTGATAATAGAAATTTAACTAAATGATCCCAGTAATAAAAATCTGTAACGTTAATGAATAAAAAGACAAAAAAACAGCAATTGCCAAACGGTGTTATGTTTAATGCCTACCCAGATAGTATTGGTAAAAAACTGTCTGATACCGTTGAACTACTTGAAAGATTCGAATTTAAAGATGCTTTTTCGTTGTTCTACATATTACCGACTTTTTTCCATAGTGATCTGGATCGTGGCTTTTCTATTATTGATNCTATTCTATTATTGATTCTGACATTAATGAAGAGTTAGTGAGTCAGAATGACCTGGATGCATTACAGCGGTTAGGTATTCAGATAAAACTAGATCTGGTACTTAATCATCTGTCAGTTCGCTCACCTCAGTTTTTGGACTTGTTAAAAAAAGGAAATGATTCCCCTTACCGTGATTTTTTCATAGACTGGAATGAGTTCTGGAAAGACCATGGTGTTATGGGGTTGAGTGGCCACGTTGTACCGGATGATGAATACCTGAATAAGCTTTTTATGAGAAAACCAGGTTTGCCAATATTAAAAGTCCGTTTTCCTGATGGCACGCTCAAGCCTTATTGGAATACCTTTTATCAAAAAGTCGATTTTGAAGAGATTACAGCAAGGGACTTTGCCGATATAAAAGGAATAGATATTGAAGAAGCAGAAAAAATTGCGCACCGTATTAAGATATTGATCAAGGACAAGGACTGCCTTGAATCGATCGACCTTAAGGATATCAGCAACTACCCTGATGAGGTGCTGGAAGCTATTTGTCATAAACGCGACTATCTTGGACAGATGGATCTCAACGCGCGTTCGAAAAAAGTCTGGAAATTCTATGACAAGACGTTAAAAAAGCTAAGCGATTACGGCGCAAAGATTATACGCCTGGATGCTTTCGCTTATCTTCATAAAGAGCCGGGACAACCTAATTTTTTTAATCGGCCTGGCACTTGGGACTATCTCGAACGTTTGCGAAAAATTGCTGAAAAATACAATCTGATCATTTTTCCCGAGATTCACTCTGAGTATGGCGCAGGAATTCATGAAGAAATAGCTCAGAAAGGTTATCCAATATATGATTTTTTCTTTCCTGGACTGGTTATTCATGCATTGGAGTCGGGTGATAATCAAGCTCTGTTGAAGTGGGTTTCAGATATCCAAACAAACGGATTGCTGACGATAAATATGCTTGGCTGCCATGATGGTATTCCAGTGATGGACCTGAAAGGTAAGACAATAGATGATACGTATTACCCTGGCCTGCTAAGCGATGATGAAATTGATTCTACTGTAGATCTCATTATTGAACGCGGAGGACGGACTAAGAACCTTTACGATGCCAATGGCAAAAAAATTGACTATTATCAAGTCAATGCAACTTTCTTTAGTGCGCTTGGAGAAGATGAAAAAAAGTTGGTTTTAGCAAGAGCTATACAGATGTTTATGCCAGGTATTCCACAAGTTTGGTACCTGGACCTATTTGCAGGTACAAATGATTACGCCGCTGCAGATAAAGGCCGCACGGCTGGACATAAAGAAATTAATCGAACAACCCTGGAATTAATCAATGTTGAAGATGGGCTTAAGCGTCCAGTTGTGCTAAACCAATTAAAACTCATAAAACTCCGTAATACTTCACCTGTTTTTAAAGGCAAGATGACAGTTGTTAAGTCAGAACCACATGAAATTCACTTTAAGTGGAAACACAAAAAGGAAGAATTAAGCTTAAAAGCTGATCTTAAAAGTCAAAATTTTACGATAATGCAGAAAACTGGTTCAGATAAACAGGCCCAGATCTTTTCACAGTAATCATTGGTTATCAGAACAATTTTTCCAATTTCTTTTTAGCAACAAAACACTAATAGATGAAAATTCTTGCGACAGATTTAGATAGAACGTTACTTCCAAATGGTAGTTGGCCAGCTGACTCAAATGCGATCGAATTATTCAATGAACTCACACAGAAAAATGATGTGCTCGTAGTCTATGTTACTGGTAGAAACCTGAATCTTACTGAAAAAGCGATTGCAGAATTTGAAATTCGTTTTCCTCACGTCCTCATAGGTGATGTCGGCACTACTATTCGAATGTACGATAATCACCAATGGAAAATTGAAGAAGGATGGTCGTCGCTTGTAATGCAGTCCAGTCCCCGATGGAATGTCAATACTATTCGTAAAACAGTTTCTGATATTGAAGGCTTAATTGAGCAGGAAGAAGAACACTGTGGCCTTTTTAAACAAAGCTATTACGTTGATCATGAGAATAAAGATGATATTTTATCAGCAGTAGATGAACTTATTAAAAACCATTTTGACGAAGTGATTATTTATAGTTACGACTCTCAGTCAGGCAAGGGCTTGCTGGATATATTGCCTAATAGCGCGACCAAACAAACTGCACTTGAATACATTGCTGATAAATTTAACGTTCCCAAGTCAGAAGTTGTATTTTGCGGTGATAGTGGAAACGATATCTTTCCTTTGACGGCGGGTTTTTCCGGGGTGCTTGTGAAAAATGCTGATGATCAACTGGTCGAAAAGGTGCGAGAGAAATCCGAGTTAAATTCAGATATCAAACTCTATTTTGCACAAGGTGATTTCAGAGGGTTGAGCGGTTTCTATACTAGTGGTGTTATTGAAGGTGCCTATCACTATGGCATTTTTTCCGACTGAATTTAATTTGCCGAAACCGGAAGTAACAGTAATTTTCCGGGGCATCTTTCAGGTACCCATACCCCACCTATCTTCCACACGAGCTATGCTTTGACACAGCCTTCTGTAACAGAATCGCAATCTCTATTTATTAGACCTACCCCATGATATTGGTAAATACTTAGAGAGAGGCTTTGGGAGAGAAAATCAGTCTAGATCTCTTAGAAAGTGATAACCTGAAATCCTTCTTTGAGTGCTTCCGCAATAGGCTCGCCAACATCTATCAAATTGGCACCCTTTTCAAGAAGAGATTTATCGATTCCTTCTGCTTCTGCCATGTGTTTACAGAACATAGCTGGTTGAACCTCATTAATCATTTGAAAAAGATCTTGATCTTCTAGAAGAAGTTTTTCGCTTTCACCGAATACCACAAACCTGACTTCATCAACCCAATCATACTTTATGGCATTAACGCCCCAAAGAATTCCTGGTTGTAGCTTTGCTCTATCTCCTGAGGCTAACCATATAATCACTTTAGACATGATGATCCTTTACTATATTTAGTAAAATATGAATTGTTTAATTATTATGATACCTGTCAGTTTTCACCTCAATTATTTTATATATAAGCAAACCATAAAATAGGCCAAATGTTTGATGATCAGGAAGTCATTTGAATTTGTTTATGATTTAGCGATAGAGTTAAAACGTTGAATTAAGGTTTTAAATAAAATAGTCAAGTAATTGAGCTGTTAAGTTAAGCAGATATTTCTATGGTGTTCTGTCTGATCAAGAATTAATTTATCCATAAAATACTGTTAAAATTAGGTATTTATAGTAGAAAATTGATTTGTCAGGTAATGTAGAAACTCAATTTAAAGAGAAAACATAATGCAAGAGATAATAGATTTTGAAAAGCTTCAGGCCACTTTGGTCAGCTTTTTTGAAAAATCAGTTGTTCATATTTCAGACCCACTATTCTGGCTACAGTTTGCATTAATCGCTATTGCTTTTGTACTAGCTAATTGGCTTTTCGCACCTTTACTACGAAAGGGCTTAATACGGCTTCAGAAGTCTTTTACTCGAATACCAAGATTCAAAAAACCATTAGCTGCACTGTCCGAGCTTATGACACCAGTATCCTGGCTTATATTGCAAAGGATAACAATTGAGCTTGCTGATAAATATGACTGGCCAAAAGGCGCATTAACAATTCTGACAAGCTTGTTAACAGCATGGTTACTCATTCGCCTTGTATCCATGCTGGTTACTAATGATACATTAGCCCGGTTTATCGCGTATTCTGCCTGGTCTGTTGCGGCTTTGAATATCTTTGGTTTGCTCACTCCTGTTGTCGAAGTTTTGGACAGCTGGTTTATAAATATAGGTGAAGCGCGAGTTTCACCACTAACAGTTCTCAAAGTTGGACTGGCTCTGTGGCTTTCTTTGTGGCTGGCAAGTGGATTGGCTGCTTTGGCTGAACGTAATTTGATAAAAGCCGAATCAGTATCGCCAGCTATGCGGGTTCTTGGCGCAAAACTTGTAAAAATCTCTTTATTTACTATAGCCTTTTTGATTGCCGTTTCCGCTGTAGGAATCGATCTTACTGCTTTTGCGGTATTTAGTGGCGCATTGGGTGTTGGGTTAGGGTTTGGTCTACAAAAAATATTCTCAAACCTTGTCAGTGGCGTCATCTTATTAATGGATCGTTCAATCAAGCCGGGTGATGTCATTGCCGTTGGTGATAGTTTTGGCTGGATCAATCATCTTGGTGCTCGATATGCATCGGTTATAACACGTAACGGTGTAGAACATTTGATACCCAATGAAGAATTAATTACTCAGCGCGTAGAAAACTGGTCTTACAGTGATGACCTGGTTAGATTAAAAATACCGATTGGGATTTCTTATAATTCCGATGTTCGAAAAGCCATGGAGCTTTGTGTTGAAGCAGCTAAAACAGTATCCAGGGTACACCATGAGCCTGAGCCTCGCTGTCAACTTATTGGGTTTGGAGACAGTTCTGTTAATCTGGAGTTGAGAATATGGATAAATGACCCTTCCAATGGCAGAGCAAATGTTATTAGCGAGGTTTTGTTAGGTGTATGGGATCGGTTTCATGAACATGATATTCAAATACCTTTCCCACAGCAGGATCTTCATGTGAAATCATTATTGGGTGAAGATGACCTGGTTTCTATAAAGAAGAAATTAACAAGCGAAGCTATTATTGATCATGATTGAGTCCAGAATTACATTAAAATGGTTACTCATTACTGAGGATGAAGTTTATGAAGGTGACGCAGGCCTGCATAAAAAATGGCGTGATACGCCCGAAAGTTTTTTATGGCTTGATATAGAAGGCAGTTCGCCTAGTGCAATAAAAGATTTGTTAGCCTCAAAATTTGAACTTGATGAGGCTGATATTTTGGATGCATCCAGAGACCGTCATCCACCTCGATTCTCAGGTCAAAATGGCAATTTATTTCTAATATTAAAGTCACTGGATTCTGACTCACATTCTCTAGACTTCACTACACAACAATTGGCAATATTTTCAGGTAATAATTACCTTGTTACGCGTCATAATAGAAAGTCTAGTTATATAGAGTCCCTAAAGAGTCGCCTTTTGAGTAATAAACTCAAAGTGGATTCTTCTAGAAAGTTAATAATACTTTTGGCGCAACATACTATCAAACGTTATGGTGAAATTTTACTTAACCTTGAAGAACGTTTAGATGAACTAGAAGATGAGCTACTTCAAAACCCTGATGAAAAACTCATGCAAGAACTACTCGGCTACAATACGGCCTTACGAAAAATGCGTAGAATCTTAAATTACCATCTTAATGTCTTTAATAGCTTGAGTCGTCATGTAAGAAAACAGGAAACTATCATTGAGAATGACAAGTTTGAAGACATGGCTATTGAAGCTGAAAGATTTAACAGCCTCGCTGAATTATATCAGAATGTTATAAATGATTTAATTGAAGGTTATATCAGTTTAAATTCACATAAATTGAACCAGGTCATGCGTGTGTTAACCGTTGTTACCGTTCTGTTTTTGCCGCTGAGTTTACTTGTTGGCATTTACGGCATGAACTTTGAAAACATCCCGGAACTAAAAAGTCAAAATGGTTATTTTATTCTGCTTGGTATCATGGGTTTAATTGTTTCTTTCCTTGTTATCTTTTTTCATAAAAAACGCTGGTTATAGTTTCCAATTAATAAAATTAATTCAAAACCTTGTCTTTAATATCTTATTAAAAAAACAGTTTAAACATTATCATTTGAGGTTGAATATCTGCTTTCTTAAATCGAATTTAAGATAATATAAAATTCAATAAGAACCTGAAATATACCAATAAAGACGCCCCTCTCCACTGAGCCCTGAGCTTCTCTTCTCCAACTGCATGAAAATTTTAGTCTATATCAGTGATATGGTTGCTATTTAAGCACGATATTACTAAGCATACGATTGATGGGAACGGGTTTGCATCCGGGGGAAAAATTCATCTTGGCATCAGTCATCGTCAACAATTGAGTATTATCGGAGGTTTATTGTTACTCAGTGTTAGTTCATTATTGTAGAAAGCCTTGTCTTGATTGGAGAAACATTCCTTGCTTATTATTTCTAACAATACAGTAATACCCGATCACGAAATTGAAATTTCGGCCATACGTGCCCAAGGTCCTGGCGGACAAAATGTTAATAAAGTTTCTTCAGCAATTCATCTACGTTTTAACATTTCAGCCTCCTCACTGTCTGAATTTTACAAACAGCGTCTTCTAGAATTAAAAGATAACCGCATCAGTAAAGATGGCATTATCATCATAAAAGCAGAAAAATTTAGAACTCAGGAGAAGAATCGGGTCGATGCATTGAATAGATTACAAGCATTAATCCGCAGTGTTACGGTTGTAGAGAAGAAACGTCGTCCAACCAAACCCACTAAAGCTTCTCAAAAAAGACGGATGGACCGTAAATCCCAGCGTGGAAAAACCAAATTATTACGTGGAAAAGTTCCTCATGTATAGAATTGCCGTTTTTGCTGATGTACAAAATATCTACTACACCACCAGAGAAGCCTATGGCAGACAGTTTAACTATCGAAAACTTTGGCAAAAAGTCAGCAACCAGGGAGAAATTGTCTCGGCTTTTGCCTACGCCATTGACCGCAATGACCCAGCACAACGAAAATTTCAGGCTGCGCTTGAACATATTGGTTTTACGGTAAAACTGAAGCCCTATATTCAAAGAAGTGACGGCTCTGCCAAAGGTGACTGGGATGTCGGCATAACCATTGATGTACTTGATTCAATAGAGCAGTCGGACACCATCATACTACTCTCCGGTGATGGTGATTTCGACCTGTTAATGCAAAAAGTCAGGAACGAAAACATCAGGGCTGAATCCTATGGTGTACCCAGTCTGACATCAGATTCACTTGTAAAATCTGTCTCCCAATTCCACCCCATCGGGATTGATATGTTAATATAACTTTAAGCATGAACTGACTGCTGACGATTTCCTTTCCAACAATCACCCTGAAGATTTATCAGTTATAATGCAAAAAAATAAAGTCAAAATTTGAGAAGCAGTTGACGCCAGTATAGAAGTTACCCATTTGGACGATAAACTTGGCATGTAAAACAATAAAAATTAAATAAATCTTTTGAAAATAAACCCGGATTACAGCGTATACGCATGTTACCAATAAACGCCATACATCAAAAAATTTTCTTTAATACTGCGCGCCGAAGCATCCTTATATACGTTTTTTTGACATGCATCCTGGCATTATTTTGTTTTCCGGCATATTCCTCTGATACCGAAATCAGTCAGAACCTCCAATTAACCATCGAAGAAAAGGAATGGCTTAAATCTCATCCAGTCATTAAAGTAGGAAATGACAATGAATGGCCTCCATATGATTTTTTTGAAAATGGTAAGGCACTTGGCTACAGCATGGAAAAAACTTGATGTACTTACAGCATACGAAATTACACCCGAACACAAAAAACATGCACTTTTCACAGAGCCTTACCTTGAAACGTTACGTTCGATTGTGATCCGTAAAGGCGAAGCCTTTTTAAAAAACTATAAAGCGCTTTATGGTAAGAAAGTTGCGGTTGTTCGAGGTTACGATTACGAAGAAATTATTTCTAAAAATCATTCACAAGTTGAGATGATTCTGGTTGACACTCCAATAGAAGGCTTGAAAAAGGTTTCATTTGGGGAAGCCGATGCATTTTTGGAAAACAGTGCTGTTGCAGCATATTTGATTAAAATTCATGGTTTTCCTAACCTGGCTTTTGCAGGTAATCCTGATTTTCCAGGAATGCAAGTTGGTGAACCTATTCGCATTGCCATACGAAATGACTGGCCAGAATTAAAATCTATCTTTAGTAAAGCCCTGAAATCGCTCCCTGATCAGAAGCTTATTAAGCTCAGGCAAAAATGGCTAGAAACCCCTGCTCAATTAAACCAGAATGAATTTATGCTGACTGAACAGGAAAAGACATGGATAAAATCTAACCCCGTTATCAAAGTTGCTGTGGATGCATCCTGGGCACCAATTGAGTACAAGGATGATGCCGGTCGTTTTCAGGGCATTTCATCAGATTATTGGAGATTACTGGAAGGCAAACTAGGAATAGAGTTTCAATATAAATCCTTTGCCCCATGGAAACTTGGTCTTGAAGCATTTAAAGAAAAGAACATAGATATCATGAGTTCATTTGCCAGAACTCCTGAAAGAGAAGAGTTCACAATTTTCACAAGGCCATTCATTTCCATGCCAATTAGTATTTTCACAAGAAGTGATAATCCATATGTTGGGAAACTTGAAAACCTGATCGATAAAAATGTATCTGTGCTTGCTGGCTCAGCCGCGGAAGAATATCTGGCAACTAACTATCCCAAATTAAAATTGATACCCGTTGAAAGTATTTCAAAAGGTCTTGAAATGCTTGATGAAATTAAATCTGATGCCCTGGTGGGTAATCTTGGCACCATTAACTATTATATCGAGAAAAATAATATCACCAATGTACGGCTATCCGGAAACACCCCATTCAGTTATGACTTAACATTGGGCATTAGAAAAGACTGGCCAGAGTTTGCTTTAATCATGCAAAAAGCGATGGACAATATCGGTGAAGATCAACGTGAGCAAATTTTTAACCGCTGGATGTCAGTAAGATTTGAGCATCAAGTTGATTATCAGCTTATCATCTGGATTGGATTCATTGCGCTGGTAATTATCGGTGCAATATTTTACTGGAATAGAATGCTTGAAAAGCAGGTTAGAGAAAGAACCTCTCAGTTACAGCATCAAGCTTATAATGATTCATTAACCAACCTACCCAACCGTTTGCGCTGCCTGGATTATTTGGAAGCAATGCTCGAGAAAGCCAGTCAACATAAATACCGATTTGCGGTCATGTTTGTCGACTTGGATGATTTTAAAAGTATTAATGATTCAATGGGACATGAAGCTGGCGATAAACTACTTATTGATGCGGCTATTCGTCTAAAATCATGTGTTCATAGTGATGATTTTGTCGGCAGGCTGGGTGGTGATGAGTTTGTAGTAATAGTTAACGAGAGTTCTGATAGCTCTCATTTTAATCTTATTGCTGATAAAATTTTATCTAATTTTCAGTCGCCTTTTAATATTGGCGACAGGCATTTAAGAATATCTGCCAGTATTGGCATTTCAACTTATCCAGATGACGGCAAAACTGCTTCCGTTATTCTCAGTAATGCTGATGCAGCTATGTATCATTCAAAAAACATTGGTCGAAATGTTCATTCCTTCTTCACAGAAGCCATGAACCAGGAAGTTGAACTAAGACTGAAATATGTGGAAAAGTTAAATGGCGCACTTGAGCGTGGCGAAATAGAATGTCATTTTCAACCCAAGCTGAGTTTGCCAAGCCTTGAGGTAAAAGGCTTTGAAGTATTGGCACGGTGGAATAATCCTGAACTCGGCCAGGTCAGCCCAACAGAGTTTATCCCTATCGCTGAGTCAATCGGCTTGATTATTCCGATTGGTCAGTTCGTTTATGAAGAATCACTTGCCAAACTATCAGAATTGCAAACTTTATTTCAATGCAATTTTACCATGGCCATTAACCTTTCACCTATTCAGTTCAGAGATACAGAACTTGTCAAATGGATACGCGCAGGTGCCGAAAAATGTGATGTTGATTACAGGAATATTGAACTTGAAATCACTGAAGGTGTTCTGCTTAATGAGTATGATTACGTCATAAATGCACTGTCTGAACTGACCTCTTTAGGCATTCATTTATCTTTGGATGATTTTGGCACCGGTTACTCATCAATGAGTTATCTACGGAAATATCCATTTGACAGTTTAAAAATAGACCGTGAATTTATCCGCGATATGACTGAAGATAATGCGGATAAAAAACTCGTTAAAACAACGGTTAGTCTTGCACACGAGCTTGGTATGGAAGTTGTTGCTGAAGGCGTTGAAATGCAGGAACATGTTGCCATGCTTTCTGAGATGCATTGCGATACCCTACAAGGGTATTTATTTAGCAAACCTTTACCATATGAAATGCTTATAGAGTATTTAAAAAACCAGTTAGCTGTAAGCTAGATTAATTCATAAGAAAATAACTTCGCTTTATTCCTCGACTATCCTTGGCCACCTGTCATGAATAGACTTATCATCAGGCTCTACTGTGACCACATAAACGCGCTGCTCATCACCTGAATTTGCGACCAACCCCTGAATATACTCTCCCTCGGCAAGATCAAACCAGTGTGAGGTTTTCTGATTATCTTTTTCCATGAATGCATCAACAGCTATTTTAACCGGTATTGGCTGATATTTTTCCCAGACACCCTTGAGAATGGATTCATGTCGAGCCCAACCACCGAGAGGCAGGGCCCCCTTCTCTTCCCTTCTCCTCCCCCATGTCATCTTGTTTAACGACTTATCTTTATTAAGAACCGGCAATGAAGCATTCGGAACAGGGAAATAAACTTTGACCTGTTTTTCATTTTCTTTATAGGAAACGCCACCACACATAATTTCGTAAAAATTTCCTGCTGACTGATTGGTTTATTCTGTTAGTAGTTTTAGTATGGATTGACTTGTTGTTCCGTTACAAGTCTTGTCTTTCTTGGTCATATTTCCAGCTGGAGCGACAGTAATTGGATTCACGAAAGATAACCCTACAAGCCCAATATCGTTCCAAGCCTGTTTTTGAAATTTCATTTAGTGTTGGCATAACCACTCAGTTCCATATAACCGCGCCCTGAATGGCTACCCCCTACTTTTACAGCACCTTCCCAGTAATTCACAGTATGCTGCATTAACTGATCGTTAAAAAAGGCTTCGATAACCAGGTTCAGATTATGCTCATCTATACGAAGCCGCCATTTGACCGGATACTGATGACCGCTTGGATCCGTCCAGAGAGTCAGCGGCTCCACAAGTGTATTTTCCAGATCGAGTGCCACGGTATTGCCATCATTTTCGACCAGAATGCCTTTGCTGAATTTCTGCGCCTTACCATCTTTGCCTCGCATACGGTAGAACATCAGATCTCGACCGTCATCAAGCTGGAGTGCAAACCAGTCCCATCCCTGCTGGTCATCTGCTAATGCGGAACTTGACCATTCTCGATCGAACCAGGAATTACCGGTTACTAAAAATGTTTCGGCATTGACTACAATCGTGCCGCTGGTTGGCAACCGGGTATAGGAATAATAGTAAGATGCATTACCTGCTTCGGCACCTTTTTGAGATAATCCTTTATTCCCCTGCAATACCAATGGCCGGTCTCCCCTCTGCACCAAAAGGTCAATACCAATATCTTTATAGTCAGCCTTGAGCTTCAACGGAAAGAAATCAGTCCCCTGGCTCTGAATCGACCAGGGTCCCAGCCAGATACTGAATGGCTCCCTGGAAGATCCCGCCAGCTTCATGGCAGCGCGGCTAAATATTTCTGCACTCTCATGTATTTTTGAATCAATATCGCTGATGGCCAAATGCCCCATAAAAAGCTGATTAGTACGCCAACTGGAATCGTTCAGCGGTTTTTTAGGATCAAGTCCGACTCTGAAAATTGTCAGTTGATATCCAAAAAGACGACTCGATTTATCTTTAAGGTTGCCGGTGAAATACCACCATTCTGTCGCATATTCCGGATGAGGCCCATGATCTTGCGGGAATAAAAATTCTCTAGGTTTGATTGCCCGGGCAAATCCAGGTTTGGGCTTGCCACCCATGCCTTCAGCCAATGTTACAGATTGGTTATGAGATTGACTGTTATCAAGCTGTTGGCAGGCAAACAACATGGGTATAAAAAGTATAATCAGTAAAAAACGCATAAAGCCTAATCTTCACGCAACATAGGCGCAGGATTTCGCCGACTTGCCAGCCAGGCAGGATATATTGCCGCGATCAATGCGGCCAAACAGCCCATTACATTAGCCACTACAATCGGCTCCAAACTAAACTGAAAAGGCATGCTCCAGCCAAATGCATGATACTGAATGACATCAGTCAGTACCCAGGCCATCGCCAACCCCACGGGCACAGCAAGTAATGCGGCAATTAATCCCAGCATGATGGATTCGACTAAAATTAACTGACTGATCTGTGACTGAGTCAGGCCAACAGCCCGTAAAATAGCAAACTCTTTTTTCCGCTCCAGTAAAATTGCCATGAGCGCACTGAATATCCCGACAAAAGCAACAAAAATGGAAAGCAATCGCAGTACCTCTGTGATTCGAAAAGTTCGACCAAAAATCGCCATGGATTCTTCTATGACGTCTTTTGTCCGGGTAATAATGATTTTTTCTGATGTTTGGACCAAATCATAAAGCTTACTTTCAAGTTGTTCCGGCGATAATTCATTGGAAAACAATGCCATCGTATTGATACGCTTATCCTGCCAGTGCTTTTGAAACTCATCAATGGGCATGAATAACCTGCCATGCTCGCTGGCAAAGTCTCTGAAAATACCCGCCACCTCATATTCTCTTAAAAAAATCAAAGCCTTTTTTAGACTTAGGTGATAAACGGGCTGCAACAAGCGATCTTTTTTTATCTCCGATGCGGATTTTATAATTTCTATAAAGGCTGTAGTCACTCACTGCATCATGATCGATAAGATTTTCGATTGTCCCAGCTGAAAGATAGGCATTATCTTCAAAACCCTGGGCAGCTATGTAGAGGTCACCTGTAAGCAGGTCAGCAAGCCAGTCTTCAACTGTTACCCGCATACTGTCTACCATGATGGCAATGCCTATGCTGGTTGATAATGCCAACATTAAAGCAGCTGTTGCGGTAGCGAGCCGGGATATATGCCTATCCAGGTCTTTTACCGACATTTGCCAAATCAGATTGCCTGAAAAAGTTGATAACAAACGGCTGAGCCTGCTCAGCAGCAGCGGAATGGTCAGCACAAATCCAATAACAATGACAAAAAGACCAATAAAGCCCGTGATGACATTTCCCGGCACTAAGAAGGAAACTAAAAATCCGGTTAAAACCAATACTGTTCCCGCCAGGGCAAGAAAAGGCATTTGCCGATGAATCGATTGTTCCAGGGCTGCTCTTGATAAGGTCGTCAATGGTTTCGTTCTGGAAGCCTGGAGTGCCGGTATCCAGGCCGCAGCAAGGGTACCTACTATTCCAACAAGACCAGCCTTGAGCAAAGAAACGGGATAAACACTGGTCGCCTGTGCATTCACATCGTAATACAGCTCACTGATAGTAGCAGCAACAATTGAAGTCAATTGCTGCCCAAGCAATGTACCCAACAGTATTCCTATAATGGTGCCCAAAACACCAAGGACTATCGCTTCAAGCATAATCAGAATATATATCTGTGCTGATGTAACGCCGAGTGAGCGTAAACGCCCCAACAGGTTGCGACGCTGAACGACTGAAAAACTGATTGCATTGTAGATCAGGAAGACACCGACAAGCATACCCAGAAGGCTCATTGCAGTCAGGTTAAGTTCGAATGCCGCCGACAAACCCAAAATACTTTCTGTTTGCTGACTGATATCAACAAGCTTTACGCTTTCAGGTAATAAAGACTCAATATCACTGGCAGCATGATTTTCAAGAAGGACATCAATGTAGGACAGATACTTTTTTCGGTCTGAAATTCGCTGTGCCGTAGCAATATCAACAAGCAAAATTCCACGACTGCTATCAGATTCAAGCTCGCTAATAGCCTTAACTTCTAGATCAAAGCTTTTTCCCAGGTGCTTCACATGAATACGATCAGAAACTTTTACTTTAAGAAAACTGGCTGTTGAGCGACTGATCATGACAGCTTCCGGATCAGTCAACCATTGATCCAACCCTGGCATCTGATCCATATTGCCAACAAGCGAGCGGCGAAAATTTGCTTCTGCCAAGATATCCATACCAATCAATTGAAAACGTTCTTCGTAACCTTCTATTTGCACCTTAGTACTGACTACTGGCGCTATTGGTGGCATACCGGGCTTTCTAAACAGGTTGGCATATATTGCTTCGTCAAGTCTGTCCAGGTCATTAACAATTCTATGTGTGGCAGTGCCTCTTACCTGTTCTGATGCATGTTCGAATGATGCCTTGGCAGCACTGTTGGCAATATCGACAGCAAGTACTAATGTGACACCCATACTAATGCCTGTCAGTGCCAGCAAAAGCTGCCAGGGATGACGAAAAAGATAATTTATTCCGGCTCGAAACAGTAAAGGAGGAACTATTGAATTCATTGCCTAGCAGAGACGGCCATGACTCAGCCTTAATACACGGTCTGCTGAATCCGCTACCTGGTTGCTATGGGTAACCAGCAACATGGAAATTTCGTGCTCTCTTGCCAGTGAAATCAGTAATTGAATTATTTGATCACCAGTTTGCTCATCAAGATTGCCGGTTGGCTCATCAGCAAGCAATATTGCGGGACGATGAGCAATAGCTCGAGCTATAGCAACACGCTGTTGTTCACCACCGGAAAGTGTCTCCGGGTATCGACCCTGCATATTGGACAGGCCAACTTTATCGAGCAGACTGGTGGTTAGACCCGGGATTTCTTTCTCTGGAGTTGAAATCAGTTGCATAGGTAATGCAATATTTTCAGCTACCTTTAGCGTGGGTATAAGGTTGAAAAACTGAAAAACAAATCCAAGCTTATGCCTGCGCAGCAATGTTCTCTGCTTTTCATCAAGCGAAATAAGATTAACGCCATCAATTAAGACCTGTCCGGAGTCCGGTGTATCAATACCACTTAATAAATTCAGCAAGGTCGTCTTACCGCTGCCACTTGCACCAACCAATGCTACCACTTCACCTTTGTCTAAATTCAACGACAGATCATCAATGACAACCTGGTTGTCATTTCCAGATGGGTATTGTTTATGTAGTCCAGAAACTTCAAGCATATCGGTGTGATTAAAATTATTTTTAAATTATTGAAATATCGATTTTTTCAAGTCTGAAACCTAATCAACCCTGGATCAACTTCAGGATTAACAAGGTATTTAATTCAGGCAAGATTATGAACTATTAGGAAAAGCCGCTGTTATCAACTTATCCCGTTTTTATATCAGGAGTTTGATCAGACTGGTTTTTTGCAAAAATATGCTATTATCGCTAAAGGTAATTTTCAAAAGTTTAACAACATTATCAAGCAATTACCGGATTTATCAATTTATAAGAATATCCTTATTGAAACAGGAATAAAAATGCTTAAACACGTATTAACTACAACCTTACTTTTTGGCTTTGGTCATTTCTCGGTAGCCAGCAGCACCTTTTACTGGACAGAAGAGAAATTTGCCTTGGTCAACTCAGGCAATAGTGACCGTGGCGGTCAACTGGTGGAAGAAAACAGATGTTCCAAGTGCCATAACGAAACTGGTATCAGTGATGATGAGGATATCCCTAGTATCGCCGGTCAGCGCGCCAGCTACCTGTATAAGCAACTGGACGATTACAAATCGGGCACCAGGGAAAACAGGGATATGAAAAAGGCTACGCGTAAGTTATCTGAACAGGATATGGCAGATATCAGTGCCTGGTATAGCAAAAATGAAAGAGCGCCTATGCTTGGTGGTGAACCTATGTTGGTTGTAAAAGTCTGTGACTCTTGTCATAACGATGAAATCATCGTCGAAGATGACCACATCGAGGTAGCGCCTATCCTTGAAGGGCAAATCAGAAATTACCTGGTGGAAGCTATGCAGGCCTTCAAGCAGGCTGATCGTCACAATGACCTTTTCAGCAGATTGCAGTCTGTTTCTTTAAAGCTTACTGATACTGAAATAGAATCTGGCATTACGAGCAATTGATTGCCAGCCCCCTGGCTTGAGAACCAGGCGGCCAGATCTTTAAGATCGTCTTCCGTCAAATTAGCCACCATACCCTGCATCAGCGGATTTTGACGTTCACCATTTTTATACTGCAACAATGCCTGATAAAGGTATGACTCATATTGACCGGCCAGCCTCGGGTTTGCGCCGATGGTACTATTGCCGTCCTGTCCGTGACATCCGGCACACACGGCTGCTTTTTCCTTGCCTTTCATTGGGTCACCACCTGCCATCAGTGGAGCAGAAACCAGCAACATGACAGACATAGCGATATTAAATCTTGATTTCATGATGCTTTATCCTCTATTTACCGTAAGTTGAAAAATAAACTGCAATATCAGCAATATCCTGGTCAGTTAAGCTGATGGCGTTAGCCTGCATGGTGCCGTGAGGCCGACTACCCGCACGATAAGCCTGTAAAGCCGAGATGATGTATTCTTCATGTTGGCCACCGACTTTAGGAACATTATAAGTTGGATAAGCGTTTGTATAAGATGCAATACCATGGCAACCGAGACAGGTTTCGGCTTTTATTCTTCCACGATTGGCATCGCCTTCAACTGCGAAAATAGATGAGCTCAGGAAAAAAGAAACTGTAGCCACCAGGATCGCATGGGAAAATTTGGACATGTTTCCTCCGATCAAATATTTTTATTAGCGAAATGCGATTATAAGGTACTTTGTTGAGGCATGGCCAGCTATTCTGTTCGATTATTCTTACGTCAGATTGGAATTTTTGAATGTGGTGGAAAATAAACTTCGCAAATAAAACACAGATAAATTTTGTGGTTTAAATAATTCAGTTAGATTTACGCATATTCGGATAATCATCCAGTCCCAAAAATCGGCGAGTTGAATTCGCACCATAATGAAATAAATTATTCTGAATAAATACCTCTGCTTATAGTAGGGTTATTTCAGCGATATAAAGGCTTTGTTAATTATCAGAATTGCCTAGTTAAACAGATTATCCAAACCGACAACAAGTAACCCCAAGCCACTCGCCCAGATAAAACATGCTATCAAATCAAATATCGTGAAAGTTAATCTGTTCATGCCACTAATACCGATGAACATGGGTACCAGACTGCGCACTGCGGTTAGCAAACGACCCAATATTACCGCAGCTGAACCATAATCAAGAATAAATTGTTCTGTTTTTGCTACTTTTGTTGCATAACGTTCAGCAAATTTTGAATGGTGAAAACGCGGGCCCAGATAACGCCCTAAATAATAACCGACATGATCAGAGAGTGCGGCAAATACAAATGCCAAAGGTAAGATTTGCCACAATGTGGCAATCTCCTGAGAATACAAAACAGTAGAAACAGTCAGCAAAATCGCACCGGAGATAAAAAGTCCAATGCCTACCATTGCCTCTAAAAATGCCAATACTGGTACTGCCAACAAGGCATAATGCTGATTTTCATTCATCCATTGCAGGATCAGGTCATTAATGGCATTACTCCGTGAAGCCTTAGCAAAGATGCTTAATTTAGCATCTATTAAATAATGATAAGATAATGGTCTCGAACATAGCCCCGACAAATATCAGGGTCAACATTGCGAATCTTTTGCCAAAGCAGTTGATCCCTCAACTGCATTCGGACTTTATCAAGGAAGAAAATAAGGAATATCCTACTAGGCAGCCATTTGTAAACCGCACTGTCTGTTTGCCGGAACAGCCACATCTATAAGTCGTGGCGGATCAAGTGCTAATGCATTCATCTGGTCAATGTATTGCTGTCTTGTATTAACCTGAAGCCTGGGGTTAAAACGCTTTTCCTCATAGATTGTACTGACCGTTCTACCTTCATAATCATGGGCCGGATAAACCAGCGTGTCTTCAGGTAGAGTTAGCAGTCTGTTGAACAGACTGTCATACTGCGCAGCAGGATCACCATTTTGAAAATCGGTACGCCCGGTACCCCGAATCAGCAGCGTATCTCCGGTAAACACACGATCTTTCATTAAGAAAGAATACGAATCATCAGTATGACCTGGAGTGTAAATAGCTCTGACCGCAAGGTTGTCAGCTTTGATTATCTCATCCTCGGTAAACTTCAAAGACACACACTCTGTCTGAGCCTGTTCACCAATCGCTGATAAACAGTCCGTTAATTTGGCAAGTTTACCTGTAGCGGTTACATGGTCTGCGTGAATATGCGTATCCATGGCAAGTACCAGTTTCAAATCAAGTTCAGTGATCAGCTTCAGATAATTATCCGTATGCTCAAGCACCGGATCGATTAGCAGTGCCTCCCCACCGATACGCTCAGCCAGCAGATAAGTATAGGTTGATGATATCGGGTCAAAGATTTGTCTAAAAATCATAATGCTCTCCTAACGTTGTGAAAATTTTACGCCTTGTTCCAAGGCATGTCTGAAAACACCTTTGCAAGGCAGAAACGCTGATCAACTGATGAAACCAGCATAGCCAGTCCAGCAATGGCTACAACTACTGTAAAGACCGGATGTAAAAGCATGCCTTTAACAGCAAACAATAAAATCAAAACCCCCATAAACATCTGTGCCTGGGCCTGTGGGGAAAGGTTGATTGACGGGCGTGTATCGACGGTTTTGTTTGTTGGCAAATCCAGTTTTACCCAGGCATCTGTACCACCATTAACGACAAACAAGTTACTCAGACCCTGCTCGTGCAGTTTTTCCGCTGCCTGTTGTGCTCTAAAACCTGCTGTACATATCAGGTAGACGGGTTCATCAGTACCCACAGCTGAACCAAACTTACTCAGTAAATTGTTTGCATTTAAATCGTTCATGGATAACGATTTGGCACCTTCAGCATGTTCAGTCTCAAACTCGTTCGACGCCCTGACATCAATCAAATGCACAGGTAATCCGGATTGCATTTTTTTATGAACAAATTCTGGATTTACTTTAGGTATGCTTTCTTTCATTAATATCTCCTGAATTATTGAATTTCATAATATCTGGGATCTTGGACTGGCAATTTCAACAAACAACACATCGATTTTCGGAGAATTAATTTCGAAAAAAACGATGAGACCAGCAAACCTTTAAATATTTTGAGGGCTGAATAAGAATTCACAAAGACGATCGCTGTTTTGAAGATCAAAAGAGCTGGGAAGTTGCCAGAGTAAAAATCGATTATTTGTAATATTCGATTTTTTCGAACTAAAAGTTGTTTTTTTCTGATTTTTTCTTCTGTAGCCATGTTTATCCTTATTCAGCATATATCAAAGCTAAGGAGTGAACCTCAAAATGCCTCAAAAATGGTTACAGATAAAAGGTGATCCATCTGTTCGTGAGTTTTTGTTTCAACAATCTCGCAAACAAAGTCTTTTCGATGAAAACATCGATAAAGTTCATCGCCTTGTCCATGCATTGCTAACGACAAAAGGCGCATTTCAGATAAAAGTACACTATTCGTCATCACAGTTAACCTGCTGGTTCTATGATGATCCGTTTAACTACAAGGTCTTTGTTAAAGAAGAGGTATTGAATCAGGGTTTTCTTGATAGCTTTCCAACTCTGTCATACGAAGGACGTCAACCCAGTGTAGAACATCATCAAATCGACATGGCATTTGAAGAATTCAAAAGACTGAGACTCTCAGACGCACAAATATATTTACGAAGTGCATCAGTAAATAGAATTAATGGAATGATTGGGATGAATTTTTCATGTGATGGCACCCATTATATACAACACGATGAGTTCTTTCAGAGACTTCGAGAGTTTGGAGGTGCAAATCCGACAAGTGTTAAACAATGTACCGCTGAAATAATTGATATAAACGCTTAATCAAGTAACCATCATGGGAGAATATATTACAGATATTGTTTTCTTGGCTTTGGTCATCTCTTCAGTAATTAGCTTTTTCGCAGGCGTCTGGTTAATCAAATACGAAGCGCCTGAAAGGTTTGATGATTAGAAATTATGGGATGACTTAAATAACAGCGGCCAAGCGAATAAGACAGAAAATCAGTCGCCTTATCGGCGACTGATGATGAATGGCGTAGCCTAGAAATAATCATTGAGATTAAATAGCACGAACCAGCCGCTTTCTCTCAGACCACGATAGACATGCCGGTCGTAGTCATGGCCATAGGCAGGTTTTGCATATCCATGACGCTTTTCATAACGGTTATTGTGCTTTAATTTACGAATTTTCTGACTGGCTTTGTCTTGTTTCTTTTTTAATTTTTTTCTTTCATAGCGTGAAAGAAAGCCATCAGCTAAAAACTTTCTTTCAAGTGACGAAATTTTCTTTTGCTGTTTTTTCAGTTTTCTAGTTTCTTTTCGAGTTAACTGCCCACTTTTCACACCTGCCTTGATACGTTCATGCTGTTTTTCCAGGCGTTGATCAAACCGGGAATCAGAATAACTCTGATGGGCATATGCAGGCATTGATATGACAAGGGCCAACGGTAATATCGCTAATTTTTTATACAGTTTCATGATAATCTCCTGTGAAATCGTTTTAAGTTTTCTCCCTCTGGAAATAACTCTATAAGCTCCAGGCTTAACAGAAACTGAATTGAAACTGAACGAAAACTGAACAGGAAACAGTTAATTAGATACATCAATGAAACAGCTGATTTATTTCGCCTATGGTTCGAACATGTCATCTAAACGTCTTAAACAGCGTGTACCCTCTGCGCAATTTGTAGATCTGGCAACACTTTATGGGCATGATTTACGCTTTCATAAAAAAAGTCATGATGGCTCGGCGAAGTGTAATGCACTTGAAACAGGCAACGTGGATGATTATGTCATCGGCACACTCTTTACCATGGATGCTGCACATAAAAAAGCTTTAGACTGGGCTGAAGGCTTGGGCTTCGGCTATGAAATAAAGGAAGTTGAAGTGAAATTATTCTCGGGCCAGCGAGAAATTGCTTTTACTTACTATGCAACTGATATTGATGAAACACTACTGCCCTATCAGTGGTATCACACACATGTTCTCAACGGTGCTATTGAACATGGCTTACCCAAGGAATATCGAGCTAAAATTGAAAATGTCAGAACCATCAGCGATCCTGACAGGGTAAGACATCAAAATGAATCTGATATCCATCAATAAATGCGGAGATAAAACCTGCTGTTAAGTATTGAAATATTTTAGATTTTAAATTGTTTATTGCCTGGTCCCGCTATAAACCAGATTATGAGACCAACGACAGGTAAAATGATTACCAAAAGTGCCCACAAAACTTTTTTACCAGAAGATTCAGATGATTGGGCAATTTTAATAATGGCAAAAATGTCCAGAATTAGAACAATAAGGCCTAAAATACCGTTGATTTCCATAGTTAAATCCCATCGAACATAAAAAGATGTTGATATTCTATCATTTTAATTAATTGAAGCGTATCAACCGTTTTAGTTGCCTGTCATGGGTCCTGCTCAAAATCAGCAAGGAAATAATTGCACCTAGTAAAGCAAACCCCATATCACTCTGCGTGTCCCAGACATACCCTTGTGTACCTAAAAATGCTTCTGCACCAGTTTGACTTACTTCAGCAACAAACCATTCAATTAATTCGTAAAACGCGCTGAATGCCAAACATATCGATACAATAATAATATTCAGCCAAGACTGTTGATTTACAACATCTAGTCTAATTAATATTTCTCTTGCCAGGATAGCAGGCATAAATCCTTGCATGAAATGACCGACCTTGTCGTAGTTATTTCTCTCAAATCCAAAAAGAGGTTTGATATGATCAAATAAAGGCACTTCGGCATAGGTATAGTGACCGCCAATCATTAAAATGACGCAATGAATCAGTATTAAGCTATAAAGTAATTCAGTCAGTGGGAATTTTTGATAAGTCCAGATTATAAGAATTAAGCCAATGACAGCAGGAGAAACCTCCAAACCCCAGGTAGCAACATCTTTTGGATTTATAGCCGACCATATAAATACTGAAAA